>DATFYS010000028.1:0-12486 GCA_035314885.1 Nitrososphaerales archaeon
TCTTCTCAGACGCGATTTCGACGATCACGTCCGCGGTCTTGTCGGGGATCCCCGCAGGCGCCAGCCCCTGCCTCCCGCTCTTCGCCGCCGTTTCCAGCGCCTCGTACAACGTCCCGAAGTGCCCCTCCAGCTTCTCCTTCAGGGCCTTCTCCGAGGGGTCATCCATCCCCAGCTTCTTCTTGATGGTCGCCATGATAGCAAGGGCCCTCTCCTCCCGCTTCCACTCGATGACCTTGGCGCGCCTCTCTTCGTTGGTGACCTGCCTCAGCGAAAGGTCGATCTCTCTCCTCGCCTTGTTCGCCCTGATCACCTTGAGCACAAGCTTCTGTGAAACCTTGGCGACCCGGTCGATGTTCCTGACCCACCCCGTCGAAATCTCGGAGACGTGCAGGAAGCCGCTTATGCCGTCATACTGGTCAAGGGTGACATAGATGCCGTGAGAAGTGATCTCGCGCACGGTGCAGATGACGACTTCGCCGGCTTCAGGGAGAGGCTTCTCAACGCTCACGATTTTCTTCGTTCCTCTGCGCTGGTATTAGGCGTTTGTTCTAGCTGAGCTTCTTCAGGACGGTGGCCATGATGACAGACCTGCCACCCCGGCTCTCTGCCAGCGTCCGGCCGCACCCCCTGCACCCGATGTCCTTCGTCGAGTTAGAGAAGACGATCCTCTCCTGCTTGCAGTCGGGACACTGGACGAGTAAGAACTCGCTCTTCGTCTTGGGAATCGGCTCCCTGTCGCGCTTCATGCGACTATCTCCGCCTTTCTGAGCCTGATACCTTTGGTCATCATTTCCCGATTGCATTCTTTGCATTTCAATGTCAGAGTGGCTTTCTTGGTGGTCTTTGCAGTCCTTATGAGTTCAGGGAACTTCTGGCCTCCATATCCGCGCTTCCTTCCTGCCTGCCTCCTTGCGCCCCAAGAGCCTGCCCGCTCCTTCCCTCTCTTGTAGAGGGCGACAGAATGGATCGTGTGGTGGTGACACCATGGACAATTCCGGCGGATCTCTTTTGGAAACTTCATCCTTTCACCGAAGCGAACGGCCCGCTTCCGCTCGTGCTTTTAAGCTTCGCCCGCTGAAATGAGGCGAAAGCCCGCCGGATAGTTTCATCCGAGATCTGGAAATCATGGCCAGGGTCTGCCAACGCTTATTATCTGTCCATGAAGAGCTCACATGAAGGCAGCTCACGAATGTTTTACGCCAAGGCCGCAACTTCGCAAGAATGGAAGGCTGTAGCCGCCGCCGTCAAGACCCTGGTCGAGGAAGCCACATTCGAGGCGACAGGCGAGGGTCTCACCTTCAGGGCGATGGATCCCTCTCACGTGGCGCTTGTGGATCTTTCATGGCCCCTCGTCGCCTTCGAGAAGTACGAATGCGACAAGCCGTTCAAGTTCAGCCTGCGGGTCGAAGACCTCGTCAAGCTGGTCGGGAGGTCGGACTCGAAGGACAGCGTGGAGATATCCTCGACCGAGGAGGACGCGATAATGATGAAGTTCACCAACGGCTACAAGCGCGAGTTCAGGATCCACCTGATCGAGGCCACGGGCGGGACAGCGCCCCTCCCCAAGCTCGAGTTCGACACCAAGACGACCCTGACCAAGGCCATCTTCGAGAAGATACTAGGCGACATCTCCGTTGTCTCCGACCAGGTGACCATCACCGCGACGAAGGACAAACTGTCGTTCTCTGGTAAGTCGGACGTGGGCCAGGCCGAGGTCAACCTGGGAAAGACAGACGCAGACGTCCTCGACCTGCAGGTGGGTGCCGAAAGCAAGGCAACCTACTCGATCGACTATCTGATCGGGATCACGAAGGCGGTCGGAGGGGTTTCGGACACATTACTGGCAGAGTTCTCAACCAAGAAGCCCATCCGTCTGGAGTTCAAGCTGAACGAACAGGGCGCCCGAGCGCATTACTTTTTGGCGCCTCGTGTTAGCGAGTAATTCAAGTTTCACGATAATAGTCTATAATTATTACTTTCTGCTCCTCTTCCTTTGTGATTGAGTTTCCTCATCGCACTGAGCATTGCATCAAGTCTCTCGTAGTATTTTGGAGGCACCTTCCCGCCCCCTCCTCCCGGTGCGTTTGTTTCGACATACCGCAGGAATTCAAGAGCCAACATTGTTTGCTTCTTCTTGATGATCATGTAAGGCAAAATCTGCGGTAGGATTGCCCGCATGACTCCGGCCGAAGCGGCGTACATCCATCTCTTCCTCTGGAGGGGCGTACCCCGATTCGCTGAATAGACCCCGCCTCCACCGATCGTCTCCCACACCTTGTTTAGCACAGTCCTATTGGTATTGCTGATTTCCAAGATGGGGCAGTAGTAGAAGCCACGTCTGAATTTGGAATCGATTCTTTCCACAATCATGATTGTCCCTTCGCCGTCGACTATCGCGGCCAGCCAGGCTCTCCCGGTTTCGCTCAAGATGCGGCAGTGTACTGTCCTTATTCCTCTTCCCCGGGCTCCAGCCACGGGCGGAAGGAACGCTGAGGTTCCGTCCTCCCTTGAGCTGTTCGGTCCCCTTTCGTTAAGACGTTTGATTTCGTGATAGAGCGCGTCTCTTCTTTCATCGAACCCTTCAGGAACCTCCATCGGTCCATCTATCTGATTGGCGTCGACAAATTCGAGATACTCGAGCATCTTCTCAGCCACTTTTTTCTTCACGACGAGATATGGCAAGACCTGTGGCAGTATTGCTTTCAACACCAGACTGGAACCCTGATACTGCCATTTGTCCTTCCATTCGACGTGCTTTTCTTTGGTAAACGACGCGGATCCCTTTCCTATCAGCCCTAGCACTCTCCTGACGAACAGAGAGTTGGAGTTGGCGATTTCCAGGTTAGCCCGGTAATAGAAGCCACGTCGGTAGCGGCCTTTCTTTGGCGCAATCTTCGAAATCAGAATCGAACCTTCGCCATCTATGACTCCGGCAAGCCGCGATTTCTCGACCTCGCTTAGAATACGAACCGCGCCCGTTGTAATCTGTTCAGCCGTTCGTTCAGGCCCCTCAAACACAGTCAGCGTAGTCTGATAAGCCGCCCGGTCGTCCAATGTCCTCTTGCCCCCGAGCGTGTCTGACTGACCTCAAACAGCGGACTCCTTATCTGGCTGGCACGAATGAACCGTCCGGATTGAAAGAAGAGACGAAGGCATTCCTTAGGTCAGCTTACAAGGAGTATTACTTCCGGAGTTCAGACAAAGTGGAGTTCCCCGAAAACGTGGAGTCGAGGGAGTTCGGATACATCCCTTTCGGGGGCGGGATGGTCAGGCACCTCACTTTCAGGAACAGCGGGGAAGCTTCCGCTGAAATCTTCAAGCAGTCCCCATCCTCGGTGTACTGCTCCAACGCCAGGTACGAGTACCCTGCCCGGCCCATCGAGGAGAAAGGGTGGATGGGAGCCGAACTCATCTTCGACATCGACGCGACAGACATTCCCACTCCGTGCAAGCGGGGCCACGACATCTGGTACTGCGAGAAGTGTCACACATCCGGGAAGCTCCCGAGGCCACCGAAGTGCCCCAAATGTGAAGGAACGACCGTCGAGTTTCACGGCATCTGCGGGGTCTGCCTAGGGGCAGCCAAGGATCACACTCTGCGCGTGATGGCGTTCCTCGAAGACGACTTCGGAGTCTCCCGCTCGGCGATCAGGCTCTACTTTTCCGGGAACAGGGGATACCACCTTCACGTCTTCGACGCCAGGTTCGACCTTCTCGACCAGCTCGGGAGAGGCGAAGTCGCGGACTACGTCCGGGGAGACTCGCTCCCGCCCACCCAGACGATAGCCTCAATCCTCAGAAGAAGGCCCGCAGGAGCGCCGGCGGAAGGCGAAGGGTGGACCAGGCGTATCACAGCCTATGTCGCCGAGAGATGGCCGGGATATGACGGCACGCTAAGGAAGCTGGTCTCAGAAGCCATCGGCTCCCAGCGGGCGCTCGTCGATTCGTCGGTAACGACGGACGTCCACCGGGTCTTCCGCCTGGCGGGTACTTTGCACGGGGACACAGGGCTCTGCAAGATGCGGGTCCAACCTGACAGCTCATTCGACCCCTTGGAGGACCCAGTCGTGCTCAGCCCAAAGCCCGCAAACATCAGCGTCGACTTCTATCCTCGCTTCAAGCTAGGAGGGAAGGAGTTCGGCCCCTTCAGGTCGCAGACAGTCGAGGTCCCGACCTACGCCGCAGTTCAGATTCTTACGAGGGGCTTGGGGGAGGTAGCCTGACCATGGACACAGCCCTCGAGGGGCTCAGGAAACAGCTCGACGCCGAGATCCAGTCTCCGGCTCTGGTGGCACTTCCGCACGATTTCTACACGAAGCTTGCGGCCTACAGCCAGAAACTCAAGAGGTCAGGGGGGCCTGGCAGTTCTGATCTTGTGCTCCGCCTCATCGCGGTCCAGGCAGCCATGATAGAGTCGATGTCAAGGGAGCTCCTGGCCCTGAGGGCCGACAAGGCGAAGGATCAGGCGGCGTTCCTCCAGCTCCTCCCCGAAGAACGGTACGTGTTCACGGCCAAGCGGAGGTTTGACAGACGTTTCCACGCCTTCGTCGAGGCGCTCACCCTAGGTCAGCCTTCGTTCATCGACCATGCGAAGAAGAGCGAGTCTGAACGGTCAGTCACCGTCAAGTTCACCAAACACGTCGACGAGGTGATGGGGCTCGACCTGAAACGCTACGGGCCCTTCGAGTCGGAGGACGTCGCGTCCCTGCCTGCCGCCAACGCGGACATACTGATTCAGGGGGGGGACGCAGTCGAGATATTCACGCGGGAAGAAGCCTAGGAGTACGACCGCCAGGTGTGGTTGCACTTGACGCATCTGTAGAACTGGGTAGGCGGTTCGTCTCCGCTCCTGGTCTGGAGGAACCACCAGAACGCTTCGCCGTGACCGCACTTCGGGCACTCGATCTTCGTGGTAGGGAGGGAGTTCAGCTTGGCCTCCTTGTCTCCGACGACCTTGATCTGGCTCGAGTTGGACAGCTCCTCTTCTGTGGGCTGTATCACAGCCTTCCCCGCCTTCGAGGTGTAGTCCCCGTTTACGCAGTAGTAGGTCATGGTCTTGACGCGTCCGTTCTTATCTTCCCCCAGCTTGAGACGGGCGCCACACTTCGGACAGAATTTCAGCGTCAGCTCGACCCACCGCCAAGGGCCTTCTTGACGCCTTCAGACAGCTCTTGGGTGGTCTTGATTGCCCTCTCCACACTGTTGGCGAAGGCTTTCTCCGGCTTGATGCGCTGCGCCCTCACCTTCAGCACAAGCTTCTTCACAAGCGGGTGGGGTGGGAGGACTCCCGCGAAGGTTACGCTCTTCTCCTCGAGGAGCTCGTGATGGACAATCTCAGCCAGCGAGTAATCCTCTCCGGTTATCTCAACCGTCAAGCCCTTCTCATCTTCGCTGGTAGTCTGAATCTGCAATTTGCTCAACGTGCCGTTCGAGTCCCGTTATTAACCATCACGGTTGAATTGGGGTTGTCCCAAAGTCTTTGGCGAGCTTCCTTTCTTCCACGTTGCCGCATTCATCACACTTCACCCGGGTGCTGGTCCCCTTCAGGAGGGGCCTCCCGCAGTTCCCGCACATGGCTGCCACCACTCCCATGTCGGGTTCTTCGATTGTCAGATGGATGATGCCGTTCACGAGGCTGAAGACCCTGCACCTTACCACGTCGCCCAACTTGACCGGGGTGGTGCGCCGCTGCCCTCTCCCTCCTCCCGTAAGGCCCCGCAGGGTAAGCATCCCCGAGAAGTCCTTGTAGGTCGGCTTCCCGTTCAGGAAGTGAATCTTCACGTTTGCCGAGTTGGCCTGGACCATCTCCACCTGTCCTGTTATCCAGTCGTCGATCTTGATTGTCTCTGGCTCCACTGTCGGCTTGACCGAGATCTCCATGGCGGCCGTGTCCTTCTGGACCTCTCCGGCCGTGAGCGCTCTTATGATACCCGAATCGTCGTAGGTGTGCTTCCCGGGAAGGAACTCCTCGGAGACGGCCAGCTTGTCTCCTGGGAACGCCACAGCCTTCTTGCTTTCCTTCATTTCTTGATCAATCCCACCGTCAACTCAATCCACTTTGACCTTTCGAGGAACTCCCCCGGTTCCCTCCCCTCAATAAGTGCGACCAAAGCGTCCGCCTGGGGTATCGAGAGCACTGGTCTGTCAAAGGTGAACCCGTCTATCGAGATCCTGGGGCACGCAGTCTGTATGAACGCTTCAATCTCCCTGTGGGGCGCCAGCCGCTCGGCCGTAACATCTCGCATCGCAAGCTGAACGACCTTCCTTCCGTTCATCTCCAGGCGCTGTGAGATCGATTTGCTCCTGCCGAGCATCTTCTGGCCCTCCTTGAGCCCTGTTATCACGCCGAACACCCGCGCGTCGAGGGCCCTATACACCCCGAGGATGGCCCGCTTCCTTCTCTCGTCTGCTGCCTGCTGCATGTCGGTGACCTCGTTCATGTACGGGTCGAGCATGAACGTCGGCTTCCCGGTGGCGAGCGCCAGCCCGACCGCGTGGAATTCGCTCTCTCCCAGGACGGCGAAGGCGTCCACCTCGTCGCGGATTGGATAGGAGGTCGAGAAGTCGCACCCGAAGATCTGCCCTTCAAGCATCAGGTTGTTCCCCTTCCCCACCACCACCTGGAACCCCTTCGACTCGAGCTTCTCCTTGACTGGCTTGAGCTGGTGCAGGTGCTGACTGAACGTCGCAAGTCCTACACGCTTGTACGGTGCCAGGATCTTAGCGGCGTTTTCAACGACCTCTCCGAATTCCACGTCGTCCACGGCGTCCACAAGGTAGGTGTAGTCCCCCACCTGTGTTACGGCGGCGTTGTGGCCGATGTGGAAAGCCAGGTCAGCCTGCAGCTTCTCGACATCGTCGTCCACGGTGTCGCATATCCCGAAGCAGCTGTCACCTGAGAGGATGCTCGTGACTCCGTACTTCTGCTTCACCCTTTCCATGAGTTCCTTCGTCTGCCTTAGCAACCCTCCGGGGGCGTTGACCAACACCACCCTTGGCTTCTTCTCTTCGATTATCTCGAAGACTCTCTTCTCGTCTATCCTGACGGTCATGAAACCTTACCTCGGCGCCCTGTTTCCCTAGGCGGCCTGCTGTGCCGGAGCCTCCTCGTGCTCCAGCTTTATGATCTGGGTGTGGGTCTTCATCGGGAGCTTGGTGGACGCTGCCCACATCGCTTCCTTCCCCTTCTCCAGGTTCTCCGCCTTGAGGCTCAGCTCGAGGACGACGCTGCCATTGTGGACCCTCGCAGCCATTCCGATTGGTTTGCCAAACGCCTTGCGCATACCCTCCTGCAGACGGTCAGCCCCTGCGGTCGCAATCATCTTGTTCTCACGCAGAATGATGAATGGATAGGTAACTACTTTGAGGTAGAAGTTCTCTTCGCCAACGAGTGTCACTTTCTTGCTGGCTGCCACCCTCGCAGCTTCGAGCGCATTGCTCCTTATCTGGAGCCTGCCTTGCGAGATCAGTTGCAGTTTATAGTCGTAGTCGTTCCTGAATTTGCCAGTGTTGAACCTGTTTACCTTAGGGTTCGGCGCCCCCGGCGCGTACTTCTTTGAGGTGTACGCCATACTGGCGATCTTTCTGTAGTTCGAGCCATGCAATTTTTCTCGCCCAGGAAAGACCGCGCTTCAGCAACCCCTAATTAAGCTTCAAACTCCGACGAGGCGGATTACGGCGTCTCCTCAAGGGAGACTCATCTGGAGACCAAACATCAAGCGGTCTAAAACATCCGCGGCGATAACCGCTGGATTCGAAGAACCTCAACGCTCTTTCTGCTTCACCTGAACTCAGGGCTGCGTGCGGACGGCCTCGCTATATCGTTAGGCATCATGATAACACGCCTTCCAAGCTCTTAACCTCCAACCCCAAGGACAGCTCGCGGGAAATCTGTCACGCTTAATACACGAGAACAGGCTCGATGGAAACCCCATGCCCTTCGTCCTCCCTCCCTCATTCCTCGAATCGGACCAGCTCGCCCTGGTCACAGCCTTCGGAAGACTATCGGTTCTAGAAGCCTGCACAGTCATCAGAAGGGGGGTCACGAGGGCAGAGGCGCCCACCGAGAGGGTAGCTGTCCTGACTATCGAGCGTCCGGCCCAGCGAAGGGTGACGGAACTGGCTGGAGTTCACAAATGCGCCCCCCTGACGGTGCACGGAAATCCGCCTGATCTGACGGCGCTCGTCGAACTGGTCCTGCCGAACTTGGACGAGAAGTCCAACCTTTCCTGCAGCGGCTACGGCCTCGGAGACGACGATTACGAAGCTCTGGTGAGGTCGCTCCTGGACAGCATCAGAGCGGCCGGCATGCGGAAGGTCAGACTGCTGCGGCCGAAAGGGAACGAGCTCCTAGCGGAACAGGTGTTCTCCCGGAAAGCCACGGACGTGATCGCATTCCCCTACCACGAAGGCATCGCCCTCGGGCCAACTACTTGGGTCCCCGAGGCAGGCTCAATGCGCCACCGGGGAACTGGCAAGCCTACGCCTCATTCCGACATTTCGCTCTCTCCAAGGCTTGCGCAGATCCTGCTGAACCTGGCGGACCTGCAGCACGGCCAGACAATCCTCGACCCATTCTGCGGCTCGGGCACGATCCTTGCGGAGGCCTACCTGAGGTCGCTCAGGTGTCTCGGTCTCGATGCCAGCGCCAGCAGGGTGCAGGACGCTCGAGAGAACCTCCGGTGGCTGGGAGGCGGGGAGGGGCGCTACGATATCAGAAAGGGAGACGCCAGAAACCTCGGCCTTTTCCTGAGAGGGACGAAGGTGGACGCCATCGTGACAGAACCGGTCCTCCTTCCCAGACTCGAAGCCAGGCCCAGGACAGTTACCGCCAGCGAGATGGTGGAACGAGCGGGCGAAATCTACTCGACCGCCTTGGCATCAATGGCCGCCGCCATCAGACCGGGGGGAAGAATCGTAGTGGTCGTCCCCGTTGTCCAGACCATGGAGGGGGAGGAAGTCGCTCTCACCCTCAACGGGAGGAGCCTTGGCCTGAGCCTCCATCAACCAGGCCCCACGGGCTTCGAGTACCCGGTCAGGCTATCTTTCGAAAGCACCCGCTGGGTGAAGAGGGCCGTCTACGTCTTCGAATCTCGTTCCTGAAGCATCTGTATCCTCGCTGTCGCCCTTCTGAAGACCCCGGTCAGGAAGTTGAGCTGGGCGTCGGTCAGGTCTGAAGATGTTGCCAGCCTCTTCCCAATCATGGGGAAACTCTTGAGCCTATGCTTGGGCTCACCCGAGAACTCGCCCAGCTCCAAGAGGCTCCTCGCGAAGACATCACGTGCAACGCGGGTCTGCTCCCCATGGCTGACGGTGCCGCCCCTGGAGGCTAGGTAGAGGACAATCGCTGCCGCGTTCGCGATATTCAGTGCTCGATACCGGGGAGAGGATTCTATTGTCGTCAGCGCGTCGCACATCCCGATCTCTTCTTTGGTGAGCCCCGTCGTGTCCCTGCCGAATACCAACGAAGAACTCCGAGCAGATGAGAGCAAAATATGCAGCTTGGCCGGGCTGACCGACCTGCGGGCCACGTTGGAACCTCTGTTCGCCCTGATGGCGCTTGTTGCCACTAACAACTCGTTCTCCTTCCGGACCTTGGCCAGAGTAGTAATCACGGCGTCATCTAGGACGTCTGTAGCGTGGGAAGCGTAGACCGCCGCAACCGACATGTCGACCTTGGGCTTCACCAGGTACAGCTTCTCGGCTCCGAAGTTCCTGACGAGCCTGGCTACGTGGCCCACGTTCACGGGACCCTGAGGTTCAACCAGCGTGACAGACACGCCACGAGGTAACACGCACGTCGATGGGGAGCGGAGGATAAAGCCTTCACGAAGAAGTTCTCGGTGAGCAAAGGGCGTGCACCTCGTCGGGGAGGAGGGAGTAGACCCTCCTGGCGCCGTAGTCTTTTCCTGCCATCCCCAGCTCTGCCAGCACCGAAGCTACTCTCCTCCTTCTAAGCGAGAACAGCCGCTTGACGTTTGAAATCTCCTCTGGAGTGAGACGAGTCAGAGGCGTCAGCCTCACGACCAGCGAGCTGACCTTGGGCGGCGGCGAGAAAGAATCCCTGCCAAGCCTGAAGAGGACCTCCAGTTCGGATGACATCTGAGCCAGCGCCGAGATCCCTCTGTAGTCCCTGGTCCCAGGCCTGGCGCGCAATTTCTTCACGAAGTCCTCCTGCAGGACCACGACGGCCCTTCCATAGCGAAGCTGGGCCAGCCACTCGATGAACGTCGAAGATTTCGAGTAGGGAAGGCTGGCTACCAGCACGTCGAACCGCGGTCTGTGTTCGAAGACGTCACCGAGGCGTATTTTGCCCTTGGCGTCGGGAACCGCCGTAATGGTCGCTTCGTAGTTGGCCCGGTCTACCTCGTATCCTTCGAAGCCACTGCCCAGCCCGGCGAGCTCCCGGGTCAGCTCTCCGCGCCCCGTCCCAATCTCGAGGACCGTCTCGTGGGGTCCAACGGCTGCCGCTTCTACAATGCTTCGAATCGCGGCCTCGTCGACGAGATAGTGCTGCCCCAGCCTTCTGCGCTTCACCTGTCGAGATGGCCAGTCACTTGGCAAGTTGTCAATGCGCTCCTCAAACAGTGTTGATAGCGTTGTGGGGTTCTAAATACGATTGGACGTTAGAGAACAATGGGAGGAGACATTCAAACTGAGGAAAACGAAGGGCACGCTACTATGGAGAGATGTCGGGAGGTGGTGGGACACCGAAGGGTCTGGAAACATCTCGACGATGATGACAAGAGGTAAGCCTGGCGGTCGCATCGCAAGAATCAATATATGCCAAAAGGAGTACGAGCCTTTGGGAAAAATAGCCGAGTTTCTCACATCGAAGAACGTCCACTGCAAGATCTACCCCAGGAGAACGCAGAATACATTCTCACTGGAGGTCTACAGACAGGACGACGTTAGACGCTTTCTCCGGGGTATTGAGCCATATGTAATGACCATCCATCACCAGGAGACTATTCGGAAGCTAACCGAGTTCTTGGAACGACCTTCACGGAGCAAGCCAACCAGACCTAGCAAAAAGGTAGTCGCCAACGCGATTACTTCCTGACGAAGATTGCTACCCGGGTGTCGCCGGAGAGCTCCTCGACGATCCTCCTGGCGATCATCTTGGCCGGGTCCCGCAGGCCGACCCTCTCCTGGATGTCGTCGAAGCTCGCGAAACGGCGCTTCTCCCTCATATCGAGGATCTCCTTCATGAACGTCTTGCCAATGCCGGGGATGAGCTCCAGGCCATGTAGCCTTGGTGTCAGGGGCTGCAGGTCGTTGAAGGCAGCCACGTACTTCGCCTCATTCTCCTTAACCAGCTTCTCGACCACCGAAGGGAGGACCCCCTTCGATTCTGGGGACAGCTCCTCGTAGGCAAGCTTGCCCAGGACGCTGACGATCTTCTCACGCCCTTCCTTGCCAATCTTCACCTTCTCGCCGATCTCGAAATCCTGGTTCTCCATGGCCAGCAGCTCGAGCAACGTGAGCCTGTCCTCCCCGATCGCCTCGACAACAGGCCCCTCTCTCCCCTTGATGACCACCGACTTCCCTCTCGGCATGAAGTCTAGGACGTAGGCGAACTCCTCATACTTCTTGTCTGCAGGCATCATTTCCCAGAACTGGCACCTCTGTTGGTAGGCCTAGAATGAAGAAGGCTCCTCGGAGCGATTGAGAAACTCAAACACCATGCGTATCCCCTGATGCCTCTGGTCGAGATTTCGCGCCGCTTGTTATTTAATGCTTGGCCGTTCTAAGCCTTCGAATGGAGGATCTTCAGAATCTTCTCCAGTGTCTCCGTCGACAGCAGCTTCCTCCAACCCGATGTGAAGGTCCTCAGCTCTTCGACCGACTTCGGCATCACGTTGACCAGCTCCACGGCCTCTTCCTCGCTGAGCCCACACTCGGTCTCGAGGTCCTTCCTGAGTTTCTTGGCCACGTCCGCCTGCGCCTTGGAGAACTTCGTCGTGTAATCCAGGGTCCTCTTTTGGATCTGGTCGGCCTTCTCCAGATCAATCTTCTGAAGGATCTGGTTCGCCTCCGGAATCGTCAGAAGCTTCTTCTCTGCCTTCTCTGACATCAGCTACCCTCCATCCTGACCAGGTGTTCCTTTCTCGCAACCAGGGTCTTGACCTTGTTGCCTACTGGGACCTCCACCGTCACGGCCCTCCTCCCGACCTCTGTAACTGTCCCGACTAGACCGTTGAACCTCCTGTGTGGCATCCCCTTCACCTGCACCGGGTCAATCTTGATCACTACCTTGTCCTTCGGAGAGTACTCTACGAGGAGGCTCCCGATCCCCCTCTTGGTCGACGATGACCTGAGAAGAGACCTAGTTCTTCTTCTCGCCCCGTGCGATTTCGGCAAATTCGAATCTACCTGTTTCCTTGACTTCGCAGATGTCGAATCTTCGGCACCTGACTTCCGTTTTTAAGACTTCCGAGATGGAAGGGGACACGAGTTCCCCGCTGACGAACCGTTTCACGGGGA
>DATFYS010000029.1:0-8487 GCA_035314885.1 Nitrososphaerales archaeon
TCGCTCCATGTACATGGACAGCTACTTCATCCGCCTGATCCGCGACAAGAGGGGACCCTTCAGGCTCCCTGACCCGAAGCTGGTCATCGGTTCGAACTTCTGCGACATCGGCTTCGAAATTGAAGAGAGGACACGGAGGGTCGTAGCCCTCTCGGCTACGGACAACCTTGTCAAGGGCGCGGCAGGAAACGCCATCCAAGCCATGAATCTAATGCTCGGCTTCGACGAAAAGACCGGCCTAATGATGGCACCGCTTCACCCGGTATGAGGATCGTGGTGAAGATCGGCGGGAGTCTGATGAAGGACGGGGTCCCCAGCCCGCTCATCAGAGACGTCGCATCCCTCACTACGTCCAATCAGCTGGTGCTTGTCCACGGCGGCGGGGACGTCGTCACCGACTTTGCAACAAGGCTCGGAAAGGAACAGCGCTTCGTCGTCTCCCCTGACGGAATCAGGAGCCGCTACACCGACCGGGAAACCGTCGAAATCTATCAGATGGTCATGACCGGCTTCCTGGGGAAGCGACTGGTCCTCGCCCTGGACAAGGAAGGGGTGAAGGGGGTCTCCCTCTCCGGAGCAGACGGGTCTCTGATGCGAGGGACCAGGAAGTCCAGGCTTGTGATCATAGACGACCGCGGCAGGAAGGTCGCCATCGAGGGGGGGTACACGGGGAAGGTGAATGAAGTGAATCCTGCGCTCGCAAACCTCCTCCTTTCCGAAGGCTACGTTCCAGTGGTCTCTCCGGTCGCCGTCAGCGAGGAAGGTGACCCGCTCAACGTGGATGGCGACAGGGCCGCCGCCTCAGTCGCAACGGGCCTGGGGGCCGACGCAGTGATCTTTGCCACCAACGTCGATGGCCTGACCCTCGATGGGAACCTGGTAGGCCGGATGACATCAACCGAAGCTTCATCGAACCTTTCGAAAATCGGGTTCGGCATGCAGAAGAAAGTCATGGCCGCTGCCGAGGCAGTCGATCACGGCGTGAAGGAGGGGATAATCTGCTCGGGGACCAGAGACGCCCCGATTTCCAGAGCCCTGTCCCACGAACTCTGCACGGTGATCGTGCCGCCATGAGTCGGTATCAGCACGAGGAAGAGGAGCACATGGTCCATGCCTTCCAGAAGTTCCCCCTCACCATCGTCAGGGGGAAGGGGTCTATGGTCTGGGACGACGCCGGGAGGGAGTACCTGGACTTCATGACGGGCTACGGGGTCGCCCTAGTCGGCCACTCCAACGACGCAGTTGTCCGCGCGATCAACGAGCAGGCGGCGAAGCTGATCACCTGTCACGGCACTTTCTACAATGACGCCCGCTCCGCCTTTCTCGAGAAGCTAGCGAGAGTGGCGCCGAAGGGGCTCGGCAAGGCCCTGCTGACAAACAGCGGGACCGAAACCATGGAGGCTGCCATCAAGCTCGCGAGGCGCAGCACAGGGAGGAAGAAGATGGTGTCCATGAAAGGAGGCTTCCATGGAAAGACCTACGGATCGCTCTCAGCCACCTGGAGCCCGAAGTACCGGGACCCGTTCGCCCCTCTGCTGGACGGGTTCGAATTCGCGGAATACGGCAACCCCGACTCGCTCTCGCACCTGGTGAGCAAGGAGACCGCCGCTGTGATCGCCGAGCCTATCCAGGGTGAATCAGGAATCATCGTCCCGCCCGCGGACTACTTCGCCAAGGTGAGAGAGATCTGCGACAGGGAAGGCGCCCTGCTGATCCTCGACGAAATCCAGAGCGGACTCGGGAGGACCGGAAAGATGTGGGCTTCTGAGCACTGGGGGGTGGTCCCTGACATCATGACGGTAGCCAAGGGGCTCGCCGGAGGGGTCCCCATCGGCGCGGCCCTGACCACAACGGAAATTGCAGGGAGCCTCAAGGGAGGGGAGCACACCAGCACCTTCGCTGGGAACCCGCTTTCCTGCGCAGCTGGTTCAGCGACTCTGGACTTCATAGTCGAGAACAACCTCCCAGCCCGGGCCGAGAGCCTGGGGAACACGATGAAGGCAGGACTCGCCGAGATCGCTCGCAAGCACAAGCTGGTCAAAGAGGTCAGAGGGCTCGGTCTGATGCTCGCGCTTCAATCACGCGTCGACATCCACTCCCAGCTCCTTTCCGCCCAGTCCAAAGGGGTGATCTTTGCGTATGCCGGCCGAGACACCTTCAGGTTTCTCCCTGCGCTTGTCGTTCAGCCGGACGAGATAGCCAGAGCTCTCGACGTCTTGGACGGGGTAATCGGTGAAGAGGAAGCCAAGAGGTTCCGCTAGGGTCCTGCGCAACCTCGAACCGGTCAGGTTGCTTCTGGACGCCCTGAACATCTACTCTCCTACGGGCCACGAGTCGAAACTGGCCGCCTTCCTTTCCGAGCGGATGAAGGACCTGGGCTATTCCAGGGTGCGCCGTGACAGCGCCGGCAACGTCATCGGTGAGATTGGTCAAGGGAAGCGAAGCCTCATCCTGTGCGGGCACATGGACACGGTCCCCGGGAAACTCATTGTCAAGAACAGCGCCGGGAAAATCCATGGTAGAGGAGCGGCCGACGCCAAATCTCCTCTTTGCGCCCTTCTGCTGGCCGGGGCGGAGTCTGGCGACTCCGGGCTCCGCATAACCTTCCTCGGCGTGACCGAAGAAGAGGGGGACGGCGCCGGAATTGCGAATTTCATGCGAAGGATGCCGCACTACGACTACGCCGTCTTCGGCGAGCCAGGGGGTGCGACCAAGGTCACGGTGGGATACCGGGGGAGGGTCAGCGTCAACCTCACGGTGAAAACCAAAGGAGGCCATGCCAGCTCTCCGTGGGCGTACATGAGCGCCTTCGCGGAGTTCGAGTCGGCTCTCGCGAGACTGAAGGAGTTCGAGAGTTCGGTCTCTCGGCCTGGCGACCACTTCAATTCGGTCTCGATCACACCCACAGTCATCCGCGCCGGAGACTTTCACAACGTGCTTCCAAGGGTCTGCGAATCAACTCTGGACGTCAGGATTCCTCCCGGGATGCGCTCAGCGGAAGTCGTCGAGGGAATGCGCGGCGCCATTTGGAAGGGCCTCGGCGACGTCGCCATCAAGGTCTCCGTAGGGGAAGCAACGGAACCGTATCTCGCAGACCCAGGCTCCAATCTTGTCCGAGCTTTCCAAAGGGCAATCATTACCCGCTTGCATTCGAAGCCGGTTTTCGCCAGGAAGACAGGGACGGGAGACATGAACACCTTCGCCAGCAGGAGCCGCGTCCAGTGCGTGACCTACGGCCCCGGGCTCCTGAGGACGAGCCATAGCGAAGCTGAAGCGGTCGAGGTGGAGGACTACCTGGACAGCATCGAAGTCCTAAAAGAAGCAATCAGGGAGCTCGGGAGTCGCACATGAAGGGCAAGGACTTCCTCACTCTCGCCGAATTCACCCCCGCCGATCTGAAGACGGTGCTGGACCTCTCGGCCAGGCTGAAGGGCGGAAGGGAAACGCATCTGGGGGAGACGCTCCTGGAAGGAAAGAGCGTGGCGCTTATTTTCGAGAAGCCGAGCACCAGGACCAGGGTCAGCTTCCAGGTAGCCATCAGCGAACTGGGGGGCAGCCCGTTGAGCCTCAGTTCATCCGAGCTGCAGCTTGGCCGCGGAGAGACGATCGGTGACACTGCCATGGTTCTGTCTCGCTATGTCCACTGCATGATGGCACGCGTGAACAGACATGCCGACGTCGCAGCCCTTGCAGAAGCCTCCAGCGTGCCTGTCATCAACGGGCTCAGCGACCTCCACCACCCTGTCCAGATCCTCGCCGACCTCCTGACCCTCCAGGAGCACAAAGGAAAGCTGAGGGGCCTCAGGGTCGGCTGGGTTGGGGACGGAGACAACGTCTGCGATTCATGGATGATAGGAGCCGCGCTCTCCGGCATCGAATTCGTTGCCGCGACCCCGAAGGGTTACGAACCTTCTCCCGAAGTTCTCAGGGAAGCGCGGAAGATTGCTGGATCAGGATCGGGAAGTGTGAGAGCGGTCACCGACCCGGCTGAAGCGGTGAAAGGCGCCGACTGCGTGATCACCGACACATTCGTCTCCATGGGGGTCGAGGCCGAGAAGGAGAAGAGGTTCAAAGCTTTCATCCCGAAGTACCAGGTCGGATCCTCATTGATGTCGAAGGCGAAGAAAGACGCCATCTTCATGCACTGCCTTCCTGCCCACAGAGGAGAGGAAGTCACCGCGAAAGTCATCGACGGTCCGCAATCTGTTGTCTTCGACGAGGCCGAGAACAGGCTGCACACCACCAAGGCACTGCTCTGCTTCCTACTCCTTGACAGGAAGAGCTACTCCCGGCTCAGACCTTAACCAACTCTAGGCCGAACTGCGAGACCAGACCTACGATCTTGTCCTTGTGTGGCCCAAGCCCCTTCCAGTCAAGCACCGCCTGTCTGACCGGCGCAGTCGTCCGCTGAAGCATCTGGCCGAAGATCTTCTCGTCGATGTCCTTGAGGGCGTACTTCGGCGCCACGAACGAGAAGGCGACGTCCTCTTCAACTATCATCCTCGTGAACTTCTCCGGATAGTGGGTCCCGCCAAACCCGATGGCGATCTTGCTCCAGATGGCCTTCTCGGCCAGACTCTCGACCAACGCCTCGGCCACGACGGCCGCCGCGCGCTTGTCTCCCCAGCATTCTTCAGACGATCCGAGCTCGACGAATAGGACAGGCTTCTGCAGGGAAGTGGGTCCGTGGTGGGTCGCCTCCATGGTCACTTGGTACTTGCCGATCCTGTCCTTGCGCTTCGAGATTGAAATCAGGTAGTTCTTCAAAAGGGCGGGGTCGGCTCTCCCGAGTTCCCTCCCGGTGCCTCCAAACTTCGCCTCCTGCGAGAAGTTCCCCGTGGTGTGAGCCGTGAGAGACGGTATCTTGGACTCCGCGCTGTGCCTCGACAGGAACACATAGGCCAGGGGGTTGAAGTATTCGTCGAGGTCCGGCGGATGGACAATCATCCCCTCGAAGAAGGCAAGCAGGAACGACCCCTTCTGGTATACGGGCTTGCCGAGGAGGTTCACCCCGGTCGACTCGAACCCCTGGCCCTCGATGAGGGCGTTTGCCAGGGTCCTGGACGCGAGGTCCGAGGAGGTGGCTACGATTACGGTCGCGGGTTCCCCCTGAGGCATCATCACCGACCCAGAGAGGTGCCCGGTATTAACGCTGGACGAAACACGGCAAACAGGGCATCAAAGCATATATCCCCCGGCTGAGTATCTTCTCCAGTTCAGCCATGGGTGTACGCGAATTCTACAAGTCAGCTTCGGCCATATTCCGTCTGGCCCACAAGAGCGACAGGGACGAGTTCACCCTCTACCTCAAGCTCGTGGCGCTGGGGATGGCCCTGGTGGGGGTAATCGGGTTCCTCATCAAACTGGTCGGAAACGTCTTCTTCGGCTGAAACGCCTACCGAAGGGTTATTAGGCCAAAGCCAATCGGGTCGCTTCAACGTGTCCGTTTTGAGCGATCAAGAGAGAACAGGCTCCATATTCCCGGTCAAGACTACCGGAGGTCAGGAGAGGACAGTGGCGACCTTCGTGGCCAACAGGGCCATCCAGAAGGGGAAGCCGATCTACTCAGTCCTCGCCCTGGACACCTGGAAGGGTTACGTCCTCTTCGAGGCCCCCAACAGCCAGGTGGTCGACGAGAGCATCCAAGGGTTCAAGCATGTGAGGAGCAAGATCCCCGGCATGATGCAGTACTCTGACATCGAGAAGTTCCTTGTAACCAAGTCCATGGTGGCCGAGCTAAACGAAGGGGACACCGTCGAGATAGTCGCGGGTCCCTTCAAGACCATGAGGGCAAAGATCTCCCGGGTCGAGAAGGAGAAGCAGGAGATCACGGTAATCCTCATCGACACCGCCTTCGCCATGCCTATCACCATCGACGCGAGCTACGTCCGCATTATCTCACGCGCCAAGCCAGAGGCGCCGAAGTGATTCGAAATGGGAGAGAAGAAAGCAATCAGCGCACTCGTCACCGGGGGTGAAGCCAGCGCAGGCCCGCCCCTCGGTCCGGCACTTGGCCCGCTGGGTGTCAACGTCCTCGGCATAGTCAACGAGATCAACAGCCAGACGAGCGGGTTCAAGGGGATGCGGGTCCCCATCAAGGTCGAGGTAGACCTGGAGACCAAGCAGTTCACCGTCTCCGTCGGAACGCCGACCACCTCTGCCCTCATCGCCAAGGAGTCGGGGAGCCCGAAGGGCTCATCCAAGCCCAACGTCGATTTCGTGGGCGACCTGACGGTCGACAAGGTGGCGAGTATCGCTCGCGCTAAGATCTCTGGTTCCTACTCGAAGTCTGTGAAGGCGGCGGCCAAGGAGGTCGTCGGAAGCTGCGTCAGCATGGGGGTCAAGGTTGAAGGGAAGGACGCAAGGGAGTTCATGGCCGAGCTGGACTCCGGAAAATGGGATTCGAAGTTCCAGTAGTCCAGAATTTCTTGCAGCTGTCTACTTATCGCCTCAGGAACAAACGTACTGTTGTTCGTTCATTAGGGAACCACGGTCGCACAGATTGAGGTTGACCCGTACGGCAACGACGTTTGCCGAGTGGCCTCCAAGGTCAGGACTAGGGTAGAATTGGAGCTATCCAGCTTCTGGGCTTTAGCACAGGTCTCCAAACCCTGATTGTTCATCCCGGAAAGTGGAACCGAAACGGCGAAGTTGCCCGCACCACTCAGAGTTTTGTTGAAACTGTAAGCGTCCGACTCACCAACGTTGTTCGTTCCGTTATAGGTAAGCCGCCAGGAACCAGTGTAATTCACATATATGGTGAATGTATAGTTGTACACTCCGAGGCAATCGCCACCCGGCGGGTACCCTGAGCAGGTGCTGTATCGATAATACGTTGTAGATTCGGAGGAGCTTGAGGGTGTGGATCCAAAGGAGCTTGAGGGTGTGGATTCCGAGGAGCTTGAGGACTGGCTATGAGAAGTTTGCCATGAGGGGATTTCATAAAACAGGAACCCTCCAGCCGCCACGATTACCACCGCGACCACAATCACGGCCCCCTTCAGCATCCCTTCCACGAATTCTGCCTAAGGCGGCAACGGATATAGTTCCACTGTTGAGAACGAGGTTCTTCCCTTCAAAGAACCTCACAAATCGGCAGAAGGCTTTTATGCGCTTCTCAGAGGCTCGGAAAAGGAATTCGTGAATAGTGAATGCTATCGAACCAGCAGCTCGCGGAACTGGTCAAGAAGGGCAAGGAGCAGACCAAGCAGACGAAGTTTACCCAATCCGTTGAAGCGATCGTCACCCTGAAGGAAGTCGACCCCAAGAAGACCGACCTCAACATCAACGACATCGTCTTCCTTCCTCACCCTACCTCCAAGAAGGCCAAGGTGGCGTTCATCGGCTCCGGTGACCTCGCGCTCAGGGCGAAGGCAGCAAAGGCCGACCTGGTCCTTGACCCATCCCAGCTCGAGAACTACGGAGGGAGCAAGAGGGACGCGAAGAAGCTGGCGCGCTCCTACGACTTCTTCCTTGCAGACACGGCGCTGATGCCCAGGATTGGAAAGGTCCTCGGTCAGGCCCTCGGTCCGAAGGGGAAAATCCCTACTCCAGTCCCGCCAAACGCCTCTGTGGAAGCTATGATCAACAGGATGCGGACGGCCGTCAGAGTGAGGAGCAGAGGTTCCCTCGGAGTTATGGCAAAGGTCGGGGACAGCACCCTGAGCGAAGCGGATCTGGCCGACAACATATCCGCCGTGGTGACTGCCATCTCAAGGAAGCTCCCCAACGGGGACAAGAACGTGAAGTCGATAATGGTCAAGACGACGATGGGGAAGCCCGCAAAAAAGGCAGTAGAGTAGAATGAGCAAGACAGTCCAGGTCCATGAGCACGAGCCTAACCCGAAGAAGGTCGCGACGGTCGACAGGGTCGCCGAGCTTGCCAAGAAGTTTCCTGTCCTCGCGGTTACAAGCCTGTCGAAGGTCAGAGCGTCCGAGCTGATGGCGGTAAGGAAGGCGCTGCGCGGGCACGCCGAGGTCTTCGTCGTCAAGAACACCCTGGCCATCCGCGGGCTCCAGAAGGCAGGAGTGAAGAACGCCGACCAGCTGCTTTCCCATCTTACAGGCCAGAACGCACTGATTTTCTCGACCTACGACCCCTTCAAACTCTTCCTCACCCTTGACAAGAACAAGGTGTACCTGGCAGCAAGGGCAGGCGACGTCGCCCCTGAGGACATCCCGGTCCCAGCCGGGAACACCAACCTCCCTGCAGGCCCCGTCCTCAGCGAATTCAGGGAAGCGGGGATTCCGACGAAGATAGAAGGCGGGAGCATCTGGGTGAGCAAGGACTCCGTAGCCGCAAAGAAGGGAGCCGTCGTCACCCCCAAGCTGGCGAGCCTGCTTTCGAAACTCAACATCAAGCCCATTCGGGCCGGAATGGCCATCGCCCTCGCCTACGAGAACGGCCTCATCTACGCAGGAGACGTCGTCGCCATCGACCTCGAGAAATACAGGCAGAGCCTCATGGACGCCTACGCGTCGTCCCGG
>DATFYS010000030.1:0-6910 GCA_035314885.1 Nitrososphaerales archaeon
ACGTCAACTACAAGAGCCTGTCCGTGAGGCACAACGAGCTGGAGCATGAGCGCAACTCCATCATCGCCTTCATACAGGAAGTGGAAGCAAACAAGAAAACCGCCTTCACATCCGCCTTCGACAGGGTGGGCTCGGAGTTCAGCCACATCTTCGACAGGCTCACTGGGGGGCAGGCCCTCCTCGAACTCGAGAACCCCGATGACATCTTCTCCGGGGGGGTCATCATGAGGGCCGACTTCGGAAACGGCCTAAGAGAGTCGTCTCAGCACAGCGGAGGCCAAAGAGCGGTCACTGGCGTATCAATGATACTCGCGATGCAGGCGGTGCAATCACATCCCTTCTACCTGTTCGATGAGATTGACGCCGCTCTGGACGCCGTCAACTCCAACAGCCTCGCGCGCTTCTTCAAGGAGCGCTCCTCGGAAGCCCAGATAGTCGCCATCACGCTGAGGGACATTTTCGTCTCCGAGAGCGACATCACCTACGGAGTCTACTCCGCCGGGGGTGTCTCGAGGGTCGTCCACTACCGTCCGGCAGAGGTGCGAAACCGTGGCTGACTCCTCCCTGCTTTCGAAGCCTCCCCTCAACATACTGATCGACCCGTCCCTCGCCCGGCGCAAGAGCCCCTGGGAGATCAACCTCTCCGAGCTCCTCACCCTATTCCTCCAGGCCATCTCGCAGAAGGAGCCCATGGACATGAGGGCAGCAGGTACAGCGGCACTCTCGTCTGCGACCATCTACAGGCTCAAGGTGGAGACGCTCTTCCTGTTCGAAAAGCTCAAGGCAAAGAACAGGGTGGTCGACATGTCGGAGCCCCCTCAGATCATCGTCATGCCGTTCAGGTACGAAGTCTACTCGACGAACATAGAGGAGCTGTTTGATGAGCTTGGCCGGATCCTCCAGGAGATAGTGGCCGGAGAAGAGGGCGAGGGCGAGAGGAGCGTCGTCTCCATGGGTGAACTCCCAGCGCCGAATCTGCAGGATTACGTGATTTCGATCCAGACAATCCTCTCGGAATTCAGGAAGATCCTTGTGGAAAGGCTCAGGCCGACCGGAAGGGTGCTGCTTTCCGAGCTCGTAAAGGGCCTGGAACCCATCGACGCCGCCCGGGTCTTCATCCTCCTCCTCTTCGCGGCAAACAGCGGCGAGGTGGTGATCAACCAGGAGGACGACGACGAAGACGCCCTGGTGGTCTCAGTGGGACAGCTTGAATGAAGAAGCCGGCGCAGCGGCTACCAAGGACATGACGGCCAAGGTCGAGGCCGCCCTCTACGCGTCAGGTAGGCCCCTTAATCCGGCGGAGCTGGCGAAGGTGGCAGGGACTTCCTCGGAAAGGAAGGTGGTGGCCATCGTGAGGGAGATCAGCAAGGCCATCAACGCTTCCTTGAACGCAGTAGAGATCGTCGAATACCCCGGCCCGAGGTTTGCAATGCAGCTCAGGGCACAGTACACTCCGGTTGCCCGAAGGTTCGCCACCCGGCCCCTTCTTTCCAGGGCGGCCCTGAAGACCCTCTCCTACATCGCCTACTTCCAGCCCATCGCGTCCAGCGAGCTTGTGCTAAGGAGGAGCTCGACGGTGTACCAGCATCTCAGGGAACTGGAGGAGGTTGGGTTCATCGCCGGAGAGAGGCAGGGGAGAAGCAAGGTATACAGGACCACGGGGAGGTTCGCCGAATACTTCGGGCTTAGCACCGAGACCACTTCCATGAAGAAGCAGCTCGAAGCCCGCAATCTGACTCTCCGTTGACAAAAGGCTTAACACCGGGGGGTGTCGGCGGCCACCAAGGTAACGACATTTGACACGTCCGATTGAGAATCTGACCAAGAGAAGGGCCACCGGCGGACGGTCCAAGCCGTCAAGGGGGAGGCGCGCTTACGAGAAGGACGGCTACGCTATCGAGCCCCTGGTGGGGGCCACCTCCAAACGGATCGCCAGGAAGAGAGGGGGTACAATCTCCATGGGGGTGGTATTCTCCGATGTCGCCAATGTCTCTGACAAGTCCGGGAAGACTGTCAAGACCAAGATCCTGAGGGTCAAGAAGAGCCCAGCCAACAGGGACTACGAGCGGAGGGGGGTCATTACAAAGGGGTCTCTGCTCGAAACAGAGGCAGGGGAAGCCGTGGTCACTTCAAGGCCGACAGACGACGGCGTGGTCAACGCCACCCTTACGGGCAAGAAATGAAAGAGTACGATCACTGCATATTCTGGCTCGACTACTTCGATTCGGCACTCAAACGGAGAGAAGGGAGGCGGGTGCCCCTCAGCGCAGCCACGAGGTCTCCCAAGATCGAAGAGCTGGCCGAAGCCTGCGAGAAAATTGGGCTGAAGCCAACAAGCCAGGTCGCAAGACACCCCCGTTCCCTAGCTAGGGAATCAGGCTACGTTGCTGTCCCCAAAGCAGGACCGAAACGCGCCCTGCTAATCAAGGTGGCCAGGGAACTCGCAGTTGTTAGGGGGATGGCGGCAAGGAAAGCAGCGGCAGCGCCACCGGGGCGCAAAAAGTGACAGAAAATTCCACGAAGGTTTAAAGGAGGGATGATGGTCGATAATTTTTCTTGCTTCAAGTCGGTACTTTATCTCATCAGGCGAAGAGCGGCCGACTGATTATTCGGCTCTCGAGGGAGATCAGGCCGGGTGCCATGCTGTTGGACGAAGGAGGCCGGAAGCTTGGCCGCGTTGTTGAGCTAATAGGGCCAGTCAAGGCTCCTTACGCATCGGTGGCAGTTTCCGGGAGGCCGGGAAAGAAGGGGGACCCCGCCTTCCTGGAGAGGTGAGGAAGACGAGCCTCTGGGACACGAAAGGAGACGACGTCTTCAGGACCTCGTGCCCGGTGTGCGGTAACCGGCTGATAGGTGACGCCGAGAAGGGGGAGCAGGTATGTCCCACCTGCGGATATGTCACAGTTGCGCCGGCTGATGCGGGTCCCGAGTGGAAGGCGATGGATCTGGAGGAGAAGAACAGGCGGGTTAGGGTCGGTTCCCCAACTACTCTGTCTCTCCATGACCTGGGGCTCACCACCGAGATAAGTCGGACCATGCGCGACTCCCACGGCAAGTACCTCGATCCAGCCATGCGCGCCACAGTCGAAAAGATGAGGAAATGGCAGAGCAGGACCAGGACCATCAACAGCGAGGAAAGAGGGCTTTCTAACGTTCTTTCGAAGATAAGCGAGCTCTGTGATTCGCTGAACCTCCCGGACAACGTCGCCGAGACCGCCGCGCAGATCTACAGGACCTCAGCCAAGATGAAGGTCGCGAAGAGCAAGTCCATACTGGGAATGACGGCGGCCACCGTCTACCTCGCGTGCAGGAAGTGCGGGGTATCGAGGACACTCAAGGAGGTGGCCAGGGCGGCCGGGATGGAGAAGGGAAGCGTCGCCCGCTACTTCAGGCTCGTTCTGAAAGAGGTCGAGAAGGAGTACATCCCACCTCCGTCGGTGGAGAAGTACATATCGAAGCTCATCAACACAGCCAAGATAAATCCGAGGGTGGAACATCTGGCTCTGACACTTTCGCGCAGCACCGCCGACTCGAAGATCTCCAGCGGGAAGGCTCCGGCGGGACTCGCTGCCGCCTACGTCTACCTCTCGTCGGTGATGGTGGGGGAACACCTCCCGCAGAGAGAGGTGGCCGAGTTCGCCGAGGTTACCGAAGTCACCGTCAGGAACCGGTGCAGAGAGATACTTGACAACTTCGTCATCAGGCAGGAGTTCGCACCGGTGAAATGAAGCAGAAAACCAAGAAGAAGGTAGCTCAGCCCAAGAAGCTGGCAGCCAGGGCTCAGCATGCGAAGAAGGCCGGTCCTCCAGAGCCGGTGGAGAGGACCGAGGAGGAGCTCGTAGATCTCACCTCCAGGGTCTACAAGCTCGTGGTCGAACGCGGACGAGACGGGGTCCTGCAGAGCGAGATCTGGAAGGAGCTTGGGCTCACCAGCAGGGACGGCTCGAGGCTTGCCATAAGGCTGGAGAGGAGGGGTTTGATCGGGAGGGTCAAGGTCCTGGAAGAAGGGAGATGGACCTACAAGCTTACGCCTTTGAGATTCCCTACTGACATGACATCCATAGAAAAGGCCCCCTGCATCATATGCCAGTACGAATCCAAATGCTCCGTAGACGGAGAGATTAGCCCCTATGTCTGCCCGTGGATAGGGCCCTGGGTCATCGAGGAAGCAAAAGTCGCAAGGTCGTCCCTGGCCGAGGCCAGCGTAGCCGCCCGGTAGTGCCTTTGTGGATGCCGGCCAAGAATCGCTACACCTCTTTGGTGGCCGCTGCCAGAGCCGCCAGAAAAAGAGCGTACTCTCCGTACTCGGGGGTAAGGATAGGGGCAGCCGTTCTGACATCCGACGGGAAGGTCTTCGCAGGTTGCAACATCGAGAACTCCTCCTACGGTCTGTCATGCTGCGCCGAAAGGACCGCGATCTTCAACGCCGTGGCCGAAGGCGCCAGGAAGATCGAGGCCATCGCCGTGTCCGGCAAAACAGAGGAGTTCACCCGCCCGTGCGGTGCTTGCCGCCAGGTCATGGTTGAGTTCAACCCTTCGATGCTGGTGCTCAGAAGAGGAGACGACGGTTTCGCCGAAGACATAACGGCCAAGAGGCTTCTCCCGAGGCACTTCAATCCCTCAGAACTGTCGAAGAAATGAGGCTCAACGAGGCGAGGAAAGACCTCTACAGGCGGCTCGCAAAGGAGCAGGGGTACAAGAGCAGGGCCGCATTCAAGCTGATCGAGGCATGCGACAAGTACGGGTTCATCAGAACAGGAGACTACGTGGTGGACTTTGGTTCGGCACCGGGGGGGTGGCTGCAGGTGGCCTCCGAACTTGTGGGAACCAGGGGCTTCGTTGCGGGGGTGGACATCAGGCGGGTTCACATGAAGGAGAAGAACATCGTCACACTCGCCATGGATATTCAGGACCCCGGCATCACCGATGCGTTGCTCCGGCTCATGAAGCGCAAGGCGGACGTTTTGCTTTCCGATCTTTCCCCCTCGGTCTCTGGGGTCTGGGAACTTGACCAGGGGAGGCAGGCAGACCTGACTCTGCGGGTCCTTGAACTCGTACCGAGCCTGCTGACAAACGGAGGGGCGGTCTTCTGCAAGCTCTTCGAAGGAGAAAGGTCCCAGGAGGTGCGGCAGGCTCTGCGGAAAGGGTTCGACGATGTGAAGGTATTGAAGCCAGCGGCAAGCAGGAATTCAAGCTCCGAGATGTTCTACTTCTGCGAAGGATGGAAGGGAGCCTGACTCATCCGTCCGGCACTCTTCACTGAATCGAGAAACTCCGCATAGGTGGCGGAGCTCTTCAGCCCAGTGGCCTCGAAAGGTTGTCTCATCGTCTTGAATCCCTTCGTCAAGAGGTCATCTTTGACGAGCCTCTCCGGCACCGTCGCTATCCCCGCGGAAGAACAAGCGTCCTCGATGCTGAAGCTCCAAGGTGGGAAGGAGTTCACCGACTTCAAGGCGCTGAGGAGTCTCGTGGCTTCCTTCAGCTTTTTCTTCTTAGCATGGGCGGTGGCCGAAGACACCACGCGTGGCTCCACGAGGTCTCCCGTCCAGAGCGGTCCTGCAACTCTGTTCTTGCTCCCGCAGAGACGGCAGGTCTTGGACGGGTCCGGGGACGAGCTGACTTCGCCGCACCCCGAGCAACTGAGCACATAACCTTCGTTCCGAAGATTTGCGTCTGCCTTCGAGACTCCGACCTCGATTCTGACGTACACCCGGACGTAGTGGCGGGTCGAATGCGCTGCCACCGGTGATATGCCAAGCTCCAGAAGAGATGCCACCCTGCGGATCGAGTTCAGCAGTATCCTGGCCGCCGTCTCGTGATGGAAGCTGTTGTTCAGAGAGCGAGAGCCATATCTTCTCAGGCAGACACGCTGATGAACGCCACATAGTACGGCAGTGTCCGTTGCGGTGACGGAGAGTACCCCTCCGTCCGCGGTGGCTGAGATTGCGGCCTGAAGATTGCGGATGGGAGAGCCAAACGGGTCCAGATCGACGGCGTTCTGCCGCCTTCTGCGCTGGAATTCCCTGTAGAGGACGGTGTTCGTATCCCCATGGACAAAATCACACTTAGCGAGGACTCCGTTCAGGGCGGCAGCCCGCCTGGCAAGTCGGAGAGAAGCGCGATTGATGTCGACAAAAGTCACTTTCTCCGTCTTCTCCACCTCGTTGGCGATTCGGAGGCCCCTCGCGCCTACTCCGGACATGGAGTCGCAGAACGTCCTCCCACCAACTGCGGCCGCGATGACGACCGAGACGTCCCTGTTCAGCGATGCAACAGGATTGAAGAATACGTGGCCCGGGTCAGCTCGGGTGTATCCATGGCGCGGAACGAGGAGGACCGTTCTTCCTTCGAGAGCCTTTTCGTACCTCAAACGACCGAGCCGGGAGGCATGGACTGGTGTTAAGGCGTTCGCCTCGGTGCGCCCTGCGGAATATCTATACCCATGAGTTTCTTCCACGGCTCTCCATGGGCGGTGTCTGGGCTGTCACGGGTCCTCCTGGAATAGGGAAATCGACGGTCGTCGCAAGGGTGATCATGAGATTGAAGAGTGCTGGCGTCATTGTGGGAGGTTGCACCACCCTCGAGAAAAGGGTCAAGGGGGTGAGAGTGGGATTCGAAATCAGGGACCTGGGGAGCGGGTCTGTCGGGGAGCTCGCATCGGTCGCAGCCAGGATGGGGCCTCGGGTTGGGAAGTACAAGGTCAATCTAATCGACCTATCGAGGGTGGGAGCAGGTGGACTCCTCAGCGCAGCTTCATCCGCGGAAGCCATAATCATTGACGAACTGGGGCCGATGGAGCTTGTCAGCCCTGAATTCCGCCGGGGTGTCCGAGCCTGTATCGACACGAACAGGCCGCTCGTGGTCGTAATCCACGAGAGACTCGATGACGACCTGATCAACGAAGTGAAGG
>DATFYS010000031.1:0-6136 GCA_035314885.1 Nitrososphaerales archaeon
GTATCCAGCCGGCGGCCCCCCCTGACGCGGTCACGGCGTACCACCCTGCGAGGGCGGCGCAGCTCCCCGCGAACCCCCCCAGGACGATGTTCCAGGTAGTGCGGGGCTTCAGCCAGAGCGTGTACACCGGGACGTAGACGAAGGCCCCCAAGGCGACGAAGAAGGTCGCGAGGAGATTCACCGTAAGCAGGGCAAGGGCCACCCCTGCAATGACGAGCGCAATCCCTAGGACGAGGGCGTGCGAGGGAGGGACGATCTTCTGGGAAGGGAGGGGCCGGCTCTTCGTCCTCTTCATCTGCGCGTCTATTCCCATCTCCAGGTAGCTGTTGAGCGCAAGGGCGCCTGCAGACGCGACCGCACCGCCGCCAAGCACTCCGATCAATATGTGGAGGGGCGGGATGCCCCTCTCGGCGACTATGGTTGACCCGAGAGCCACCATCACAAGGAGGGGGATGATCTTTGGCTTCACAAGGGCGATGTAGTCCTGAAAACTCAACCGATCGGGCACCTGAAGGATTGGAGCGACCTGCTTCTCGCGTATATTGAGTTTGCCCCCTGCGAAGACGGGCCACTTCAACTGAGCAAAGGAACACTTAAGAAATCTGTGAGATTCGCCAGCCCGTCCCGCGGTAGCTCAGCCTGGTAGTTCCAAAGTGGAGCCAAAAGCTTCCGGCTGTAGAGGTCGGCCATCGGCTGACCCGTCCAGCCTACTCAGGCAACACAGTGACCGGAGTGTCGTCGGCTCGAAGGGCGCCACGCGGCGCCCGAAAATCCGACCCGCGGGACTCCTGTTTGTAGCCCGATTCTCGCTCGCGATGCACTTTGGAGGCGAGAACGGGGTCTGCTGCGGCGTCAGGCCACGAACAGCCCCCCGAGAAGCCCGTGTCGTCTCCATGCGGCTTCGTCTCCCACAGCCCTTACCTTAAAGGGGGCCCACAAACTGCGGCATCGATGAGGATCTGGGTTCCGCTCGGGCTGGCCTTCGTCGTAGGGTTGTCGTACGCCTACCTCTACCAGCTCACTGCGTTGGAACCGGCGCAGGCGTCTTCCATAGGGTTGGCCAATCTCGCCGGGCTTATCCTCGTCTTCGTCGGCGTCATCGCCGCTGGGCTGATCATCCGGCGGGCCAACACGCCGTAGCCGTCATTTGTCATACAGATGGCACGAGACGAAGTGTCCTGGTTCCCGCTCCACCAGTCTAGGCTCGTCGACCCGGCACCTGTCGAACGCGAAGGGGCAACGGGGGTTGAACCTGCAGGCCTTGGGGGGGTTAATGGAGCTTGGGATCTCGCCCTGTATCAACAGCCGCTCCTTGCTCCGCTCCGGGTCTGGGATTGGGACCGCGGAGAAGAGCGCCTTTGTGTAGGGGTGCATAGGATTCCTGAATACGACTTCCCTTGTGGCATGCTCCACAATCTGGCCCAGGTACATTATTGCGACGTGGTCTGCGAAGTATTTTGCGATGGCGATGTCATGAGTAATGATGAGCAGGGTGAGATTCATCTCCCTCTTCAGGTCCAGCAGGAGCTTCAGGATCTGCGCCCTTATCGAGACGTCGAGCATCGCGACCGGCTCGTCGGCAACGACGAACCGCGGCCCCAGGATGAGCGCCCTGGCGATCACCACCCTCTGCCTCTGACCGCCCGAAAGCTCGTGGGAGAACCGGCGGTGGAACTCCTCTGGAGGGTCGAAGCCCACCCTTCTCATCATCCTGATGACTTTCTCCTTCTGCTCCGCCGGAGTACCGAGCCGGTGGAAACGGAGTGGTTCCGCTATGGCGTCCCCGATTCTGACCCTGGGGTTCAACGCTGCCACGGGGTCTTGGTAGACCATCTGCGCGCTGCGCCTGAATTCCTTCAGTGACTGTCCTTTGAGGCCGGCTATCGCCTGCGCGCCGAAGGAGATCGCCCCTGACGTCGGAGAGTAGACTCGGAGGCTGAGCTTCCCGAGGGTGGTCTTTCCGCTCCCGCTCTCCCCAACGAGGACGAACACCTCCCCCTCCTGAATGCTGAGAGTGACGCCGTCCACTGCTCGGACGCTCTTCGCCTTGGACCCTAGCAGCCCTTCGACGAAGCTCCTCTTCACTGGGAAGTGCTTCTTCACGTCCTTGATTATCAGAAGAGGGCCGGTCATTGCCTGCCTCCGTCGTAGAGGTGGCACGCCACGAAGTGGCGCGGCTCGATTTCGCGAAGCTGGGGCGGCTCCGTCCTGCACCTTTCGAAGACGTAGGGGCATCTTGCCGCGAACTTGCAGCCAGGGATGGGGGAGGAGAGGTCCGGAGGGGAGCCGGGGATCCATTCCAGAGAGGTGGATTCGGACGCTATGTTCGGGACCAGCTTCAGAAGCAGCTGGGTATATGGAAAGAGCGGCTTCCTGAATATCGACTTCGTGTCGGCCAGTTCGAGGATCTCCCCTCCGTACATTATGGCGATCCTGTCGGCAACCTCTGCTACGATTCCGAGGTTGTGAGTGATCAGTATCATCGAGAGTTTGAGGTCAGTCTTGAGCGCGCGGAGGAGGTCGAGTATCTGAGCCTCGATGACCACGTCCAGGGCCGTGGTGGGTTCGTCCGCAATGAGGAGCTTTGGGTCGAGGGCGAGTCCCAGGCCAATCATGATCCTCTGTTTCATCCCCCCGCTGAGTTGGTGCGGATAGTCTGTGAGCCTCTCCGACGATATGCCCAGCTCCCCCATGATCTTGCTTGCCCTCGCCATCGCCTCTTTCTCGGAGACCCGCGGAGTGTGGGCCCTTATCGCCTCGACGAAGTGGTCGCCGATCTTCTTGACGGGGTTGAGTGAGGTCATAGGATCCTGGAAGATCATTGCTACCATTTTCCCCCTGACCTGCCTGAGCTGCTCCTTGTCGAGGGAGAGGATGTCCACCCCGTCGAGGAGTATCTTCCCCCCCGCGATCTTCCCTGCCGGGGGAAGAAGGTTAAGGAGGGCGAGCCCCAAGGTCGACTTCCCGCACCCGGACTCCCCAACGATGCCCAGCGTCTCCTGCTCATTGAGGTCGAAGCTGACCCGCTGGACTGCCTTCAGCTCCCCCTTGAGCGTGGTGTAGCTGACGTCTAGATCCTTGACCTCGAGTAGGGTCATTACCTCCTACCCAACCTGGGGCTCAAAACTTCGCTGAGCCCCTCTCCTATGAAGGTGAACCCCCCTGCCAGAAGGACGACCATCAGGCCCGGGAACAGGACCGTCCACCAGGCCCCCGCCAGCAGAGACTGATACCCGTAGTAGATGTCGAATCCCCAGTCCGGAGCCGCGACGTTGACCCCTAGGCCGAGGTAGGTGAGTCCGGCCTCCGTGATGACGGAGTCAGCGACGTTTATGGACGCGATCACGGCAATTGAAGGCAGCACGTTGGGGAAGATCTGCCTGAAGAGGACGTTCAGTGTACTACCCCCTTCCCCTTTGACCGCCTCCACGAATGGGAGCTCCTTCATGGTCAGGACCTGACTGCGGACGACCCTGAAGTAGGTGGGGATGTACACGACCGCTATGGCTATGGAGAGATTGACCACCCCCCGGCCGAGCACCGCGGCTATCGCTATGGCCAAGACGAGGCCCGGAAAGGCATACAGAGAGTCCATGAGGAGCGAGAGCGGGCTGTCGATCATCCTCCTGGAATAGCCTGCCAGCAGGCCCAGAGGAACGCCGACAAGGAAGCAGATGGCCACGGAGAGAGCGGCGACCTCCATCATTGTGGCGCCTCCTGCTATCATCCGGCTGAAGATATCCTGTCCGAGCCGGTTGGTGCCCATGGGGAACTTTGCGGACGGGGCCGAGTTCAGAGGCCCAACCCTGAGCTTGGTCGGGTCATAGGGTGCGATGAAGGGAGACAGCAAGGTCATCGCAAGCAACGAGCCTACGATTGCTATGCCTATGACCACCATCTTGCCTCCGGTCCCAAACCGCGGCAGCGACAGGAAGAAGTTGATTGCAGGTCTTGCGCCGGAGTCTCTTTTCTTCACTTGATCACCCTAGTACCTGATCCTCGGGTCGAGGTAGGCGTACAGGATGTCCACGACGAGGCTCACCAGAGCGACGAGAATCCCAAAGAAGACCACCGAGCCCTGAATCGCGATGTAGTCCCTGTCACTAATGGCCGTGACGATGTACGTCCCTATCCCGTTCCAGGCAAAGGTCGTCTCTGTCAGGATGGCGCCCCCGAGCAAGCCCGCGAACTCCAGGCCCATGATCGTCAGCACGGGAAGCAAGCCGTTCCGAAGCCCGTAGCTGTAGAGCACGGTCCTTTCCTTCAGCCCCCTGGCCTTGGCGGCCGTTACGTACTCCTGCCCCAACGTCTCGAGCATGTTGCTCCTGGTTATCCTGAGGAATACGGCGGAGATGTAGAGCCCGAGAGCGGTGCACGGAAGGATCAGGTGCCGTATGGCATCGACGAACTCACCGAAATCACCAGCCAGAAGCGAATCCACCGTATACAGTCCGGTCTGGATGTGAACCCCGAAGATGGTCCCGCCTACAGGGACCACCGTGGATATCCTTCCTCCGGAGGGGAGGACGTGGAAATAGATGGCGAACACGGCGATAAAGATCAGGCCGAGGAAGAAGACAGGAATCGAGTACACGACGACCCCAAACGTCCTGATAGTTGTGTCCTCGACAGAGCCGTATTTCCTTGAGGACCTGACGCCAAGCACCACCCCGACGATGACCGCCACGATCATGGAGCCTATCGAGAGTTCCAAGGTAGCCGGGAACGCCGAGAGCACCTGGGGAGCGACGGGTTGCTCGTTTGAGAAGGCCAGTCCGAGATTCCCCTGAAATAGACCGACCAAGTAGTTGACGTATTGCACGTAGATGGGCATGTCAAGTCCCAGCGCATGCCTGACTTGTGCCAGGGCGGCGGGGCTGACTCCTTTTCCGAAGTGAAGAAGCGCTGGATCCCCGGGAAGCACCCTCACGATAAGGAAGACTATCGTCACGAGTATGAGGACGGTTGGAATCGTCAGAAGAGCGCGAGTGATGATGTAGCTCTTTAGACTCAACTAAAATGGAGGAGGAGGGAAGTGCTCGTTTAAGACTTCCCTTGCTTGTTATGCCGTCTCCTGGATGGTCGATAGTCTGAAGATGAGGGTTACGTCTAGGTAGACGCCGCTCACTGAGGTCTTGGCCACTGCACCACAGCAGTTGGAGCCGCCCTGGTACAGCGGTATGATTGGGACATCGGTGGCCTGGAGGGTCTGTATCTGGGAGTAGATGGAGGTTGCCTGCGATGGCGATGCCGATAGCGACTGCGCTAGCAGTGCATCCATGGCAGAACTGTTGTAGCCGTCATGGAGCCATGATGCTCCGGTTGACGAGAAGAACGGAGTTGTGTAGTCGTAGGGATCAATGAAGTCTGGATACCAGCCGTAGATCCACATTCCCATGTTTCCTGCCCTGACGTTGGAGTGCAGCGTGGGCCAGTCAACCCCGTTGAGGTTCACTGTAATCACGCCGCTCGCTTCCAGGTCGCTCTTCAGGACCTGCGCCTGGTCAGGACTCTGCGGGTAGTGCCCCGTGGTCTCGTACCAAAGGTCCACGGTGAGCTTGTTGTTGGCGTTGTACCCCGATTTGGCCAGGTCTGCCTTCGCGAGGTCGTAGTTGGGGCCTGTTCCGAAGGCTGTCTTGAAGGCATCCTCGTGCCCTGACATGCCCACCGGAATCTGTGAGTACAGCGGGGTCGCGGTCCCTGCAAACACGGTGTCGATGAGGTCCGTCCTGTTGATCGCAGCGGCGATCCCCTGCCTCACATTGGTGTCGTTGAAGGGCGCCTTGTTCTCGTTGATGACAAGGTACTGGATGAATGCGCCAGGGCTAGAGTAGACCTTCAGACCGCCTGTGCCCATGAGGCTCTGGATGTCCGTAGTGGTGAACTGCCTGTAGGCAACATCGACGTCTCCCGACCTGATGGCCGCGGCCAGCGAAGTCGCGTCAGGGTAGAACTTGATGATTATGGTGTGAGTCTTCGGAAAAGCGGGGTAGTTCCAGTAGTTGGGGTTGGCGGTCAGGGTCATCTCCACGTCCTTGGTCCCAGACCTGGTCCATTCGGTCAGGGTGTAGGGGCCGAGGCCGTTCGGGTTGCTCCCTCCGGGGTTGCCTGAGGTGAAGTTCGCGATGCCCGTCAA
>DATFYS010000032.1:0-6801 GCA_035314885.1 Nitrososphaerales archaeon
GGCCTTGGGGATCTTGACTGAGCCGTCCTTCCGCTGATAGTTCTCGACCAGGGCGACCAAGGTCCTCCCCACAACGGCCGTGGAATTCAGGGTGTGGACCGGGGCCGTCGGGAGGTCGGGCCTCTCCCTGTACCTGATCGACAGCCGCCTCGCCTGGAAGTCGGTGATGTTGCTCGCCGACCCCATTTCTCTGTACTTCCCCTGCCCAGGGAGCCACGCCTCCAGGTCGTAGGTCTTCGCTGACATGAATCCTGTGTCGGCAGAGCAGAGCGCCACCACCCTGTGGGGAATCCTGAGGTTTCTGTAGATCTTCTCCGTGTTCGATATGAGCTCCTCATGAAGTTTCCAGCTTTCCTCCGGCTTCGACATGATTACTTGCTCGACTTTGTAGAACTGGTGGACCCTGAATATCCCTTTCGTGTCCTTCCCATGGGCCCCTGCCTCAACCCTGAAGCACGGGCTGAACCCGCAATAGCGGAGGGGGAGGGCGTCGTTGTCTAGAATCTCGTCCTTGTGCATGGATACCAGTGGGTGCTCGGAGGTGGCGATCAGGTGGAGGTCCTCCCCCTCAATCTTGTAGATCACCGGACCGAAGTCCTCCAGGTTGACGACCCCCTCGTAGGCGGCTCTGTTCAACATGAAGGGGGGCTCGACCGGGATGTACCCCCGCGCCCTCAGGAAGTCAATGGCGTACTGCATTATCGCGTGTTCAAGCTTCACGGCGTCCCCCTTCAGGAAGTAGAAACGAGCACCTGCGATCTTCGCCGCCCTCTCCATGTCTACCATGCCTAGGGCCGTCAGGATGTCGATGTGGTCCTTCGGTTTGAAGGTGAACTTGTGTTGAGGCCCCCAGGTCCTCACCGTGACGTTTTCTGTTTCGTCCTTGCCAACCGGGACTGTTTCGTGGAGGACGTTGGGGAGACTCATCAAAGCCCTCGTCAGGGTTGTTCGTCGTTCTGCGGCCCGACCCTCAAGGTCCTTGATCTGGCTCGGTATGTCTTTGACCTCTGCAAGAGCCGCATCGGCAGGAAGTCCCTTCCTCTTCATCTCGGCGATGCGGGCTGTCAGCTCGTTTTGCTTGTGCCTCAGGTTGTCCATCTGGGTCTTCAGCTTCCTCCAATCGGTGTCGGCCGCGGCTGCTTCGTCCACGAAGTGCGCTCTAGCTCCCATCCCCCTGTTTTCGAGGGATCTGAGGACGGCGCTCCGCTGCTCCCTCACCGCCTTGATGTCTAACACTTTTTCGCGACCCCGGGAGCTAGGCTTCCTGACCTCTCGATAAAAGCCATACCTGCTCGAAGAGCGAGACGTCCCTGAGGATGGCCAGAACTGTTGACAGGGAGGTCGATGGTGAATCAGAGGTGATTTCGAAGCCGACTTTACCTTTTCGGGCTCTCATCATGATGTCAAGGCCCCGGGGAGGACCTTCGTTGTCTGGGGTCAGGACTCGGGTGAGTTCTTTGCCGACTTCAATTCCGTAGCAATCGATGGAGAGGACGACTCTGGTCTTCAATTGGGAATCTGCTCGAGGACCGACTTCGAGAATGCCTCTGCGCGAGATGACTGGATCTTGGCTCCCGCGGCCATGTTGTGCCCTCCCCCCACCCCTCCTGCCGCCTCGGCCGCCACCCTCATCACGGAGCCGAGGTTGACATCACCTTCGTGGAGGTCTCCGACCCTCGCGGAGTACTTCAGGTCCGATTCTCCGCTGGACGCCCTCCCAACGAGGACTTTGTCCTTGAACTCCGGAGTGGATGCAAGGATGGAGATCACGGGTCCAAGGAGCCTCTCCTCCACCGTCCCCTCCCCTTTGACAAAGACAAGATGGCCGTGAATGTCGAACCTGGACCTGTCCGACGTTAGGGCCTGGATGGCGCCGTTGATGGCGCCCCGATAGTCCGAAAGGATTTTCATCGCTCCCCTGAGCGCCTCGGACCTGTCACCGAGGCAGAGTGCTATTCCTGCCCCCGCAACCCGCATCCTTCCGCACGAATTGAGAAGGGTTCCGAATTCCCTGGCGTCCCTAAGAGGTGTGAAGGAATCCTCGAAGACGAAGGTATACACAGTGCCGACGAGTTCCATCAGGGTGCCGGTGGCTCCTTCCGATGACCCCACCGCACCAGCTATCAACTCTGTCAGCCTCATCTTCTCGTCAGTGGTCAGGGAGGAAACAGTACGCCAGCTTCCGCCGTCCTTTAGAGGGATCCCCGATTGATGCATGATGTTCAGGACTGCGTCCTTGTTCCCCGTCAGGCCCGCAAGGTAGGGGGACGAAGTCAGGGCCACCGCCTCGTGGATCGGACGGGTCTCCCTCCCGCTGAATATCAGGTCCCTGGAGATTGTCAGGAGGCCCGCAGACTGTGCCTGCTCCGCCGCCGACTCGTTGAGCCCGGTCAGCGACCTGGAAGAGCCACTGTCCTGCCGGTCGGCCAATGCCCCCAACACGGCCAGAGGGGCGAGGTCGACGTTGGCCGGGTCCAAGGCGGTCGCAAAGAAGTAGGCCATGGCCGAAGAGCAAGCCTCCCTTCCCCCGTCGTAGCCGTAGGACCAGGCGTTCACCACCGAGGGCTTCACCATGTCTTCAGCGGCGAGCTGGTGATGGTCGACGACCAAGAATCGGCCGTCGAATGCGGCTTCGAGCTCCTGGACGAGGGTCGAAGCCAGATCGGTGAATATGTAGTAGTCGAACTTCTGGGAGCCGAGTTCCGCGATGACCTTCGTGTCCAGCTCCGGGACAGTCCTGAGGACGACATTGGCCCCCTTCCTCATGAGGGCGGAGAACATAATCGAACCGCTGCAAAGGCCGTCGGCATCTATGTGGGTGACAACGATGATCCGCCTTCCGCTCCTGGCGAGCCTTAGCACCTCAGGCGCCAGGGAGTCGTATCTCGACTTCAGCCCTTCGAGGTCGGGCACCGGGCCAACTCCCCCGGCCTAGGCCAGCTGTGCGACAACGGTTTGGTATTTGAAATCTTCCGGTAGGATTCCGCGCTCCCTGTAGTACTTCGAAAGCCTGTAGATCTTCGCTTCGACGAGCTCCAATGAGTGCACGTTCTTCCTATCGCCCTTGTGGGTCTCGAGATGATTCTTCACTCGTGCGGCCCTGTCGACCAGGTCCTGCAGGTCCTGCGGGAATTTAGGAGCGAGCTTCCCCTCGGCCAGCACCTCGCCAATGGATTTGTCGAGAAGAGTCTTGGCAAGGGGGACGCCGTAGTCGTCCCTTAGCGCCAGGCCAATCTTGCTCGGAGACATTCCCTCCTTCGCGAGTTTGAGGATGGTAGCCTTCGCCTCCTCTGGCTTCGTCTCCACCCATGCGGGTGCGTTCCTCCCAGTAGGCCTGGTCTGATGGGACTTGCCGTGCCTGTGGGAGTGTATCCTCGCCATCTCTAAAGCGACTTTCGCGAGTCTTCCCGGTTCGGCTGATAAATGTTGCCTGCTGAAAGGGGGCTCATCCGAGGCGGGCGTACCTCCCCCTTCTTTCTATGCTCAGCAGCTGCTTTCGGACCAGTCTGGCCCTGTTTGCCCCCACCCGTTCACGGTACCCCTCAAGGAGGTCCCCCATGGCGGTTTGCGCGACCTCCGAGTGGGCTCCTGAGAGCGTCTCCTTGATCAGCCTGAGGTCGACGGCGTGGTCCTCGACCCTGTCAGAATGAATGGATAGGCCGAAGTCAAGGAAGACGAGGGTCCCATCCTTCCTTATGACGTTGGCAGTGGTCAGGTCTCCGTGCATTATCCCCGACGAATGCAGCCTACCGGTACCCTCCCCGAGGAGGCGGAATGCATTTTTCAAGTCGGTCGGGGACAGAATCGGGACGACGTCCTTGAGGCGGTCACCCTCGACGTACTCCATTACCAGAGTTGACGAGGCTGGGTCAATGAAGTACAGGTGGGGAGCTCGGACTCCTGCCTGCTTGGCCAGGCCGATCATCTGAGCCTCATGGATTGTCCTCTGGCGCCGTATCACGTTGTCGAGCTCAGGGAGCCTGTATGGAAGGGGCTTCCTGATCTTGAAGACCGCGTCCAGCCCCTCCCATGAGCCTCTGAACAGATCAGCCTCGGCTCCCCTGTAGATGAGCCGGCCTGGGGGGCGCTCAGTTCCTCCAAGGAATGTCGACTGAATCAAGCCTCCATGATTGTCTGACCGTGGATTCCTCGATGGGGACCGTGACCCCTGACGAAAGTGCCTCCACCCCGGTCCAGGCTATCTGCGCCCCGCAGTCCCCGCTGTATTCAATCGGGGGGACGAGGAGACGGGCGGAATGCCGGTTCGCCATCGTTCTCATCATTGTCGCCAGCCGGGTGTTGGCCGCCACCCCACCCACAACCATGACCTCCTTTTTCCCGGTGAAGGCGAGGGCCCGCTCTGTCACCTCGGTCACCATCGCGAAGGCGGTCTCCTGCATCGAGTAGGAGAGGTCTGAGAACCGGCCCCCTCCGTCGAGCATGGTCTTGGCGGCCGTGAGGAGGCCGGAGAAAGAGACATCGTTCCCCTTGACCGAATAGGGGAGGCGAAGGTAGCGGGTCGATTCGGCCGCCGCCTCCTCGATGGCGCCGCCGCAAGGCGAGGAGAGCCCAGCGTGCCTCCCGAACTGGTCGAGGAGCTGCCCCAGTGTCAGGTCGAGTGTCTCTCCTAGGACCCTCCACCGTCTCCCTGAGAAGGCTATCACCATGGTGTGACCACCTGAGACGAGAAGGACCACCGGGTCCTTGGCGTCGGAGAGAAGGCACCCCAGCTCGATGTGGCCGACGGCGTGGTTGACCGGAACCAGCGGGACTTTCAGCGACCCTGCCAGAGTCCTTGCGACCACTGCTCCGACCCTCAGGCACGGACCGAGTCCTGGGCCCATCGAATATGCAACGGCGCCGATGCTGCCACGTTTCACCCCCGACGTTTCGAGAGCCTCGGCCGTCACCGCGGCGGCATTCTTGAGGTGGTTCTGGGACGCCTCGAACGGGTGGATCCCCGACCCCTCGGGGGGCTTGTATACGCTCCTGACGTTGGAGAGGATCTCCCCGGCGGACGACATTACCGACACGGAAAAGGTGTGGGCGGTGCTTTCCACCCCAACCAGGTACTGCTTCATGGAAGCCTACATTCTTCGGGTCTGACGGTAGAGGTCGCCCAGGAGGTTGATGTACGGCTTGACCTCCACCAGGAAGTCGTCGAACTTCGCCCTCTCGAAAGTGGTACTGTGTTTTGATCCATCGACAACTATCTTCGCCCCGAGGACAATGCCCCCGCTTCTGTCGGGGTCAGATTTGAGCTTCGGGAAGTGGATGAGAGCACCGTACCCCACCTTGTTCTTCCCCTTCGTCAGGATTACGTTGTAGTACATGCTGAGAGTCTTCGTGAACTGCGCCAGTTGCTTCTTCCTGCTCTCGCTCCTCTTGACATTGTCGAAGTCGGACTTTGCGAGCCGGTCGATCATCTCCCTGATTATCTTCAAGTCGCTCACCCTGTTTGTGTAGCCTGCATACTCTATGGGCATCTGGTACACGCTCTGCATGACCGAGTCCCAGTCGTCGAGGACAGCGTAGGTTTCTGTGTCGAGGTTCATCTCCCTCTTGAGCTCATCCGACAGAACGTCCTCGACGGTGAATTTCTTTGGCACGATTGTCATGGCCAAAGCGCATATAGTTATCAGTTGCGGAGCGCCAGAGCCTTGAAGGGTCCCATCAGGTCTCTGGAAGCGACCTATCTGCTTCATGCCACCGAGGACCCTGAGAAGGTATGGGGTGCAGTGGCGGAAGTGCTCTCTACCGGTGCCCCGGCCCAGGTTGACGAAATGGAAGGGCACTACGGGAACAAGATACTGAGGGTGAGGGTCCATCTCATAGGAGATGAGGCACAGAAGGCGTTCGAGAGGATCGCGACCCGGATGGGAACGGATCAGAGAACCCAGCTCGTGGGTAACCTGGGGAGCCATCTGGATGAACACTCCGCCCTCTTCCTCCGCTTCGACAAACAGCGCCTTGTTCGAGGATCGGTCGTCTTTGGACTGGCGGACCCTGTGAGGGTCAAGGTAAGACCTCGCCCGTTCCTCCTGGGCCACGACGCTGTGAGATTCTACTCGAATCTGCTCGGAGGGTGAACCCACCTGGCCAAGAGGTACCTCCTCTACCTTGCAGACGCCGACCTTGACGGACGTGACATCGAGGAATTCGGCAGAATACTGGAGATGAGACACGGGAAGCTGAAGGTCATCGAAGTCCGCGGAAACAGACGCGCCGTCATAGTAAGGACGACCTCGGAGGCCGTTCACGAGATGCGCGACAGGAGCGGGAAGATCTCCCTTGGCGGGAAACAGGTCGAGGCAGTGCTCACCTCAGGGGTCATAGGTAAGCTCAAAAAGACAGCGACCGGGAGCGGGACGTCGAGAAATGGCGAAGTTCCTCAGCGATGAGTACTTCACTGAGCTTCAGTCCGCCCTTGCCAAGGACGCCAAGTGGGCGGAGTCGACGAAATCTCTCAAGACCACGATTGCCTTCAACGTGACCGACATCAGCCAGAACTACGTCCTCGGCGTGGAGAACGGGGTTACCAATCTTCAGAAGGTCGCCCCCGGGACAGCTGCCGAGTTCACCTTCGAAGGCACCTATGACACCTGGTGCAAGGTTGCCAAGGGGGAACTGGACCTGCAGTCGGCCGTGCTGAAGGGACAGCTCAGGTTTCGGGGGTCCCTGACGAAGATCCTGATGTACCGTGACCGCTTCATGAGGGTCGCGGACATAATGAAGGAAGTACCGAAGGAATTCTAGGCTGCAACGAAGACGTAGTAGGGGTTTCCTCCGCCGATTTCCCTC
>DATFYS010000033.1:0-8263 GCA_035314885.1 Nitrososphaerales archaeon
GTCCGTCGTGGGTGAATTTGGCGAGGACCGTTTTTGTCATCCCTCCGTCCACGACGAAGAACGACGGCTTCTCGGACCTCGTGAGCGCTCCCACCAGGTTCTCCGAGAGGATCAGGTTGCTCGATTTCGAGAATCCAACCAGGCAGTTGTTCCCCTTCCTCGTAGGCATCCTCGAACCTTCGAGGATCCCCATGGGGTGACGGAGGCATCCGTCGGCCATCACTATGATGTCGTCGTCGCTCTCCAGCAGCCTGTCTACCACCTTCCTCTCTATCACATTCCTGATTATCCCTTCGGCCATAGAGTGGTCCGAGAGAATCATTGACTGCTCCGACCGGGACAACCCGGTCCGGATTCCTGAAAGTCCCGCCTGGGAAGCGTAGGCCAGGATGGGCCCCAGCCTGAAGAACCGCCTGAGGGAACCTTCGAACGATATCCCCACGGCAGTTCTTGCGGCGTAGAGCGCACCCTGACAGGTCTCGCCGACCAGCACGCACGTCGAGTCGACAGACGCCACAGGTCGCCCTTCTTTGATGGGAATTATGCACCCAGGGACCATGCCTGCGTCTGCATCCTCGAAGTAGGGGTACAGCTCCTTCCCGTACCTGCTGAAGGCGAAGTGCATGCCAGAGAGCCCCGTTTCGGCTTGCGCCGAAAGGTCCGCCAGAGATTCCTCGAACTCGACCGCTAGCGAGTCGAGAACAGTGGATTGACCGAGGCCGGGAAGGCTTAAAATACTGTTGTGCATGTTGGCCACCAACAGTGGCACGCGGTGGCTTAATAAGTGTTGCGCATCATGGCCAATAGCAATAGACGGCAGGGGACCGCCCGTGAGTGAGAGGCAAACTACCCCAACTGTGACTGTCAAGCTGAAGAGGGGAGCCTGGGAGATAGAGATCAGCGCGGCTGAGGACAGGGTCCAGCAGGCGGTCGAGAGCGTCCTCGCTGGCATGGCGTCGAAGGAGCCGGCACTGGTCGAGCCGCAGGACACCCAGGCGGAGCAGAGGAAGTTCGAGACCTGCCGCGGGATTCTATTGTCGATGTGGCGCGAAGGATGGTTCGCCCAGTCCAGATCGTTGTCCGAAGCCCATGAAGAAATGAGCAGGAGGGGATATCACTACGACAAGACGGCCGTCGCCCATACCCTTGTGGACCTAGTGAGGGAGGGGACCTTATTTAGGGAGGGGAGCATGAGGAACTACAGGTACGTGCAGAAGTATCCTTTCAAGGAGAACCAGATCTAGGCTTCTTAGAAAGCTGCTCGGAGAGCCTGCTGACCCCCATGGTGGTTATCCTGTACTTGCCACCAGAGTCGGTGTCCACTCTTTCGACCTGGGCGGACTTGGTCAGTTCGCTTAGCCTCGAGCTGACCGTCTTTGGGTTGAGCCCCGTCGCCCCGACTATGTCTGCGACCCCCATCGCGTCGGATGTGCCCCTTCCGCTGAGGCTCGAGATTCTGGCAGCCACCAGCTGGAGCATTATCATGTCCCTGTCGCTCAGTTTCAAGTCCTGGGCCCACACTCTCGGGCCTTCTGGGGTAACCCTGACGAAGTCCTTGAACATCTGGGCCAAATCGTTCAGTGAGAAGTTGAGGCTGATCGCTCGGGCCAGGTCCATGTGGGGGATGACCTTGGCCACGAACTCGTGAAGCGAACGCATGACCACTTCTGGAGATCCTGAGAATTCGACTTTCGCGTCGCCATAGCTCACCGTTATCGAAAGGTCTCGCTCTGCGGACAAATCAGCAGCTCCAGGTCGGGCGAGAATATGGACTGCTTAAATTAGTTTGGCTGCGCTGCGGCAAATTCATCTGTTGGGAGGGGCTCTGCTGGCTGCGAGACCCTGGGAACCATGTTAGAAGATGTGTAGACGAACTCTCCGTCGTCCCCCCTGAAGCGTCGGATCCTGGTGGTCTTCGCAAGCCTGAGAAGAGCCACGGCCACCGACTGCTTCGGGTAGTTGAGTCCGTAGGACTGAAGGGCGTCGCGCACGTCAGAAAGCTTCCTCCTTTCCATCCCCCAGGGGTCCGAGAAGAATTTCCCGATGACATCTGACAGCGAATCCCCCTTCTCGACAGATACGACGGGGAGCTGCGCGCGGAGCTGGGTCGCCTCGTTTGCCTCTCGTGGGGGCAGGGCGTTCGAAGGTGACGGCTCACCGCCTTTGAATCCTGGGAGCTTTGAAGCGAGCTCAGGGACGAGGTCGATGGCTTCTCGGAGGTGTTCCGGGTCCGCCTCCACCTCTGCCTCAGCGGAGCCTACCTTGACCCTGATTTTCGTCAACTTTTCGCTGAGGTCAGCCACCGCGATTTAAGTCTAAACAAGCAACTGAAATCTTCTGCGACGGCTGTCAGGACGACTTATATTTGAACCGGGAGGAACATCCACCGTTTGACATACAAGATCACTAAGGACGGCAAGTTTGTGCCAAGGTCCTTCACCCCAGGCGAAGTCATGGAAATGATACAGGCACAGAAGGTGAAGTTCATTGACCTCCAGTTCACCGACGTTCCCGGGAGGTTGAGGCACGTCAGCATCCCGTCTGAAATGGTGCACGAGAAGATCTTCACGGACGGGGTTGCGAAGCTCGATGGTTCTTCGGTCAGGGGTTTCGTTGAAATCCAAGAGTCAGACATGCTCCTCGTCCCCGACCCTTCCACCTTCGGCGTGATCCCCTGGGTTGAGGATAGCGTCAAGAGTGCCAGACTGGTCTGCGACGTGAGGGCAGGATACGGCGCCGGGAGATTCGGAAGAGATCCGAGACACGTTGCGCAGACGGCGGAGGCCAAGATCAGGGAGGCGGGATTCACCTCGTCGCTGTGGGGGCCCGAAGTGGAGTTCTTCGTCTTCGACTCGGCAACATGGGAGGGGAACGACCCCTTCTCATCAGGTTTCAAGATCTCCTCGCGTGAGGCGACCAATGAATCCAGGGGGACCAACTTCCCCATCCGTTTCAAGGACGGATACTATCCGGCCCCGCCCGTGGAAACGCTGAGCGACTACAGGGCGACATGCGTCAACTACCTGCGGGATGGTTTCGGGGTCCTGTGCAACGCGCACCACCACGAGGTTGCGACCGCCGGCCAGTGTGAGATCGACATGTACAGAGACGAGCTGGTGACCATGGCTGACTCCACGATGACCTACAAGTTCGTGACGAAGAACGTGGCGAGCAAGATGGGGATGATAGCCACGACCATGCCCAAGCCCATCTTCGGGGACAACGCTGTTGGGATGCACGTCCACTCGAGCCTCTGGAGGGACGGGAGGAACGCCTTCTACGACCCTGGCGACAAGTACGCTGAAATCAGCCAGGCGGCGCGGTACTACATCGGAGGGATCATGGAGCACAGCAGGGCCCTGTGCGCCGTCGTCGCCCCGACGACGAACTCATATCACAGGCTGGTACCGGGATACGAGGCCCCAGTGTACATCGCCTGGAGCAAGATGAACCGCTCGGCAAACGTCAGAATCCCGGCCTACGAGAAAGGATCCGAGGGGGCAAAGAGAGTAGAATTCCGGACCCCTGACCCGTCGTGCAACCCCTATCTCGCTTTCGCGGCCATTGCGGCGGCCGGACTGGATGGGCTCAGGAAGAAGACGGATCCTGGGAACCCTGTGGACGAGGACATCTACAAGCTCACCCCGGAGAGGCGCCATGAACTGGGGGTAGGGGTGCTACCAGCTAGTCTGGCGGAGTCGGTAGAGAGCCTGAAGAGCGACAGCGCGTTCCTCGATGGGTTCTTCCCGAAGGACCTCGTGGAAGTCATGATGGATCTCGAGATGGAGGCTCACCGGGCGGTGGCGGCCAGGCCCCACCCCTACGAATTCTACCTGTACTTCGACCTATAACCAAATTTTCAAGTAGCACTACTAAAGATGCTTGGAGCCCATTTACCACGAACTTATGGTCGAAATTGCGTTGCACCGTATGGTCAGTTCCCGCCAGATTTGGTCGGGCCCCAATCCCGCGTGGCTCTTCTTACAAAAAGACAGACTAAGAAATATGATTTCTAGTTGATGGCTTGCTTAGGGATTATTTCTTCTTCTTTGGTTTTAGGAGCAGTTTTGTGCCGAAGTCTATTGTATTCCCATCCTTTGTTTTCACCGTGTTGACATGCCATTCCGTCACCTCAACTTCTGAATTGGTAGCATCTTTGAAGAAGGCGACTACTGTTTTCTTGAGGTCACTAACTTTTTCCATTGTAATTTCCACCATTCTTTCTTTTCACCTCCCCTCGTGTCCCCGCCCGGTGTCTTATAACTAAGAATGTGGCGCTGACGAGATTGACAATAGATGCGGGTGTTTTACCAAAAAGCACTAATGTTCTAAATAACCCCGCGACCCATACCAATCTCTTCCTTCCCAAAAGGGGTGTCCCTCCAATGCAGTCAGTCCCGGAATTTCCAATCTCGGCACTTCTGGTTACAGCCGTAGGCTCGGTCTTGCTGGCCGCGGCGAAGAAGGCCAAGCTCTTGAAGCTTCAGGCTTACTCAACATATGCGCCGATTCAAAGTAGAACTTACACAAATACTTCAACCTATGGAAGTTAGGGTCTAGAGCTTCTTACTCGCCCTTTTCACTTTCGACTTGAGAGTTTTAGCCCCCTTCTCGACGTCCCTCTCTAGGGCCTCTGCTCCTCTTCCCGCGTCATCAACAGCCCTTTCCAGTTCGTGCCCTGTTCTTTTGGCGGCTCTACGTGTCTTTCGTTCCAGGGGCATTACAATCATTTGGCCTCAGGGGATATGAACGATAAAAACGTGTTGGAATCACGAGAATTCAAAGCAATACTCACACAAATGCCTCGATGTCTAGAGCCCAAATCCATGTCTAGGGGATGCTGAAGTTAGCGGTGATCTGCACGCTGCTTGGAGAGTTGAACTCGTTCCCCCCGTACCAGCTCAGTGTCAGCTTTGCCGTTATCATCCCGCCCTGCAGCACCCGATAGGAGTATCCGCTCCAGCATCCCGGGTCGTGTTCGGAAGTGCTCTGCCCCTGGGCGAGGGGCGAGAGGGCCTCTGCGCAAAGGCAACGGGCCTCTCCCGACGAAGTCCTGACCACTTGAGACCCCGAAGTGATTGTCGAGTTGAGGGTGCTCCCACAGCCAATGAGAGTGTAGATGCTCGAGTTTCCGACGTTGGTGAACCCGACCTCGAATCTTAGTGTGCTAAGGCCATTCTGATCGCCATAGACCAATGCCTTGACGTAGTCTATCCTCACCTGAGAGCTAGACTGTGGAGCATAGGTGCCATTGAGGGAGATGGGGGTCAGCCCTCCCAGCGAGCTTGACGTGCAGGACGTTGCTGTGGTAACCGTCGTGGCGGATGTGACGGTACCTGTCGTTGACGAAGGGGCTATTGCCGGGAGGAGGGCGTAGGCCCCGACAGCCACCACCACCAGCAACACCACCAGTCCGTAGGTCGCCACATTCATGAAGTGTCGATACCGTAGTACGGCCTGCCGCATATAATACTAGGCAGAAGAACGGGTTGCCCTTGTGAAGTCCCGTTTCACCCACGCCCAGGCGCCATTGAATCCAATCGCTGCACGGCCCCAGAGGCTGTTCTATGGACTCGAACACCCGTTCTGGGCACTGGGATTAACTCGGCTGGTCAGAATTGCCACCCTGAGAATGATGAAGACAGAAAACGATCAGAACCACAACTTCAACCACTCCAAAGGCACCAGGACTCTCCTGCTGGGGCTTGCACTCCTCATCGTGGGGTCGGCCTTCGCAACGGGAACCGCCTTCGGATCTACTACGTCCTTCAACAACGTCCAGGTCTTCGTGACGACAAGCGCACCTCTCCCCTATTCGTACACCTTCAGCGCGTACAATCTGACTGGCAGTCTGGTAGCTTTCTACCAAGGGAGCTATCCAGCGGCTGCCTTCGAACTCCCCACCGGCGACTACCTATTCACTGTAAGCGCAGTGCATCAGACCTACTGCTATGCGTGCGTCACCCCCCTGAATGGGGGCAGTACTCCTCCTCCAACTACGGGATCTGCCTCGGCGACACCTGTCCAGTTCTACCAGCCTACTGCTGAGTATGGCTGGCTTCAAGCTCACGTAGACTCTTCGACGTCATTGAGCATCCAGTCCAAGAACGTCACCACATTCCCGACTACCAGCGTGTCCGTGAAGGTCTCCTTCGTGAACGGGACCGCGGCCGCCGGCGCTTGGGTCTCTGCTTCCGTGGTCGGCCAGTGGTACTACTGGTGGGGCCAGGACAGCGGAATCGTGATGTCAGCCCAGACGGACAACAACGGCATGGCGACACTGGTGATCCCAGTGGCTCCGGCGGTAATCACTGCCTGGGACTGGGTCCCGGTCAATCTTCCCAAGAACGCGACCACTGCGGTCGTTAACGTGGGAGGACAGAACGTCAATGTGACCGTCTACTGGCAGCCGACCTACGTCGGGCTATCAGCATCGACACTCCTTATCCCTCCGGCCAACTCAGCCGACCTGACCCTGAAGTATCAGCAGCCGACCTACTGGTACCTCCCCATGGGCGTAGGATACGCCCAGGCCCAGTCAGGCCAGGGAGGAGCGACCATAGCCAACCAGCCTTCTGGAGTACCGACGCAGGTAAACCAGCAGAGGACTGCGTCCACGCAAACAGGCCAGGCACAGATGTTCCTACCAACACAGATACCGGCAATTCAGGCGCAAGGTGCCTCCAGTTCCCCCACGTCCGCTAAGTCAGGCGGACTTGTGATGGCCTGGGAAGTTGCAGCGCTGGCGGTAGGCGCGTTCGCGGCCCTTGGGGTCACACTGGTGGTTCTAGGAAGAAAGCAGCGTCCCTCCGGGGCCTCGGCATAGGCCTCGGCGGGTGCCCCCTTTTGTCATAGGGCTCTTCAGACCTTTCCTGTGATCTTGTGCAGTTTCTCACGGAGGAGCCTCCCTACTTTGGCCCCGTCCGCCCTTCCCCTTAGCCGGCCCATCGCATCCCCCATTAACGCCGAGAAGGCGTCCAATCCCCTCTCGTCTATCAGGTTCTTTCGCGCCTCGATGACCTCCACAATCACAGACTCGACCTCGGCGTCGTCCGCCGCCTTGATCCCGAGCGTGTCAATGGCCTGTGGCACGGTCAACTCCTTGCCGCCGACGACGCGCAGAACGTCAGGGATTGCCTCCTTTGCGACCTTCCCTGAATCAACGGCCTCCAACACTTCTGTGAGGACCTTTGCCGAAAGCGCCTCTTCCGGGATTCCCTCCCTTGCCAAGCGTACGGGGGTGTCTATGAGGGTCCCCGCGATGACCGACGGGTCGAGGTCCAGCTCTTTGGCTAGATTCTCGAATTCGGGAGACATTTCAGAGTCGTAGACCTTCAGGGCCAGGTCTCTGCTTAGCGAGTACGCTTTCGAGAGCCGACCCACAGTCGCTTCCCAGTTCTCAGGGAGGCTTCGACTCAACTTGGCGATTCGTTGCGAAGTCAGGACGATGTCGTGGATGTCGGTTTCGGGGTACATCCTCTCAGATCCAGGCCGGGGTCTCATGTACCTAGTCTCCCCATCTTCTGTCGCAGCCCTTGTCTCCGCAAGGACGCCAAGAAGTGTAGACATCAGACGCTCAGACAGAGGCTTCACGGCCTTTTCCACAGCATCTCGTGGGCCGGCTACGAGCACCAGGGCGTCGTTGGGCCCAGCGCGTGTCTCCTTCCTCAGCAGCGTGGCTTCGGCCTCCGTTATCCCCTGTCGCTCGAACTCGTCTGAGTGCACCAAACCCCCCAGAGAGTTTGCCCTCGCGACCTCCGCAACTTCCTTCCCCAGCCTTATCCCCGGGAACGGCTCCCAACCCATCAGTGTTGCAAGCCCCGTGGCTGCAATGCAGATGACCACCCCTCCCTCCTCGATCTGCCCTTGAAGGGCCCCCGAGGCTGTGTTCTTCATGAGCTTCGTCACGTCTTTCGCCACGCAGGTGACCTTCTTCACCCCCCGTTCCTTGAGCCTGGCAGCGACCTTGGACAGGCCTAGTTGCCTGGTGACCTCATAGGAAACCACTCTTGGCACGAGGTTGAGCTTCTGGACCCCCTTGACCTCCACAACCTTCCCCCCCTGTGTGGAGACATTGAGGTCCTGCCTGATGGTCCCCAGCCCTCGGGCCACCCTCCCGGTAGACCTCAAGACCCGTCCGAGGTGGAGCGCAACTCTCCCGACGAACTCCGGGTCCCCGGAAATGGGGTCCAGGGCCACTTCGACAAGGGGGACCCCGAGCCTGTCGAGAGCGAACCTCCTCTCTTCTCGGTCCTCCCCGATG
>DATFYS010000034.1:0-2165 GCA_035314885.1 Nitrososphaerales archaeon
CAACCTCGAGAAGAAGGCTGTCGCCAGAGACTACAGAATCCTCCTGAGGGAGATGGACATGACGATGCCGGTGGCTGACGCAGCAAGGAACGTCAACCGCATCGCGTCAAAGGTCGGCTTCTCGGAGAGGGCCGCCCGCAAGGCCATCGAGATAGTCAGGATAACCGAGGAGAGAGAGATATCGGCTGGCAAGTCACCAATGGGCCTGGCTGCCGCGTCCCTCTATCTCGCAGGCGTCATCGAAGGGGAGGTCAAGACCCAGAAGGAGATTGCAGAGGCTGCAGGGGTCACCGAGGTTACGGTAAGGAACAGGTACAAGGGTCTCAGGGCCGACCTGGGCAAGCAGCTCGGGCTGGACGCCGAGCCTCAGATCATAGCGCAGTAAAGAACGGTAGTCAGGCCTCTAGGTCGAAGTCTTTTACCTCAGCCCCGACTTCCAGACGTTCTTCTGCGGTTTGAATTCCCCTGTGAACCAGTTCGTGGCCTCAGTGTTCTCCGGTGTGCTCGTGGCCTGGAAGGATCTTAGCAGAAGTTCTGCGTCCTCCTTGGTCGCTTTCTCCAATCGGTCCTGTCAGGCGATGGGTACCTGTCAGCACTAGAATAGTTAACGTCAGATACAGGACGAAGAAGAAGAAGTGGACCGGGGGGGAATTGAACCCCCGACCTTGGGACCCTTCCGGGTTCTCCCGCGTGCGAGGCGGGCGTTCGTACCGCTGAACTACCGGCCCTAAGAGTCGCTCCACCCCCTTCCTTGTTTAAGGATTCCATGCTCACTTTTCGTTTCATGAGAGAGGAAACCCTTTTGGTTAGCGACGCCTGGAGGCCGAAACGCAATGCCGAAGTCTGACCTGGACGACAGGCTCTTCTGGCTGCCGACCGAGCGAGAAATCAAGAACGCCGAGACAACGGATGCCTACTTCCTGCACACCAAGGAGGTCCTCCGCAAGAACCACATCAACTCGCGTGTCGTCATCGAGGTCTTCGCCAGGGACGTCCCCTACCCCGACAACTGGGGGGTCCTGAGCGGGGTCTACGAAGCCGCGAAACTGCTTGAAGGTCTCCCGTTGAACGTCTGGTCTTTTGACGAAGGCTCGGTCTTCGTGGCCGACGCATCCAAGGCAATCTACGAACCACTGATGGTAATCGAGGGCAGGTACATCGATTTCGTCGAGTACGAGAACCCCTTGCTCGGGTTTCTTTCCTCTTCGACGAGTGTGTCGACCAGGGCGGCGAAGTTCAGGCAGGCGGCAGGATCGAAGCTTCTGTTCAGCTTCGGCACGCGGAGGGTCCACCCGGCCCTGGCCGCAATGGTCGAAAGAGCGTGCTACATTGCCGGCTTCGACGGGGTGTCAAACGTCCTCGGAGCGAAGCTCCTGAAGATCGGAGCCTCGGGGACCATGCCCCACGCTCTGGTGCAAATCCTTGGGAGCCAGGAGAAAGCATGGCGCCTGTTCGACAAGACCATCTCCAAGGACACCCCGAGAATCGCGCTTGTGGACACATTCTGGGACGAAAAGTCGGAGTCGATCGCCGCCTTTGAGGCGCTCGGCACGAAGCTCTGGGGGGTAAGGCTGGACACACCTTCATCCCGCCGGGGCGACTTCGCCAAGATCGCCGAGGAAGTGAGATGGGAGCTCGACATCAGGGGCGGGAAGAAAGTCAAGATCATTGCGTCGGGGAGGCTGGGCGAGGAAGCCATCGCCAAGCTCAACCCAATCGTGGATGGCTATGGCATAGGGACTGCCGTTGCCTACCCGCCGGTCATTGATCTCAACGCGAAGATTGTAGAGGTTAGGGAGGGGTCGAAGAGATTGTTCAGGGCCAAGAGAGGAGGCCTCGGGGGACGGAAGGCCGTCTACAGGTCTGGTGGTTTCCACGACTGGGTCGCTCTGGAAGGCTCTCCGAAGCCCAAGGGATCGTCCAGCCTGCTCAAGCCCCTACTCAATGGTGGCAAGATCGTAGGCGAATTCGAGAGCCTCGACAAGATCCGCTCGCGGGTCCGGACGAGTCTCAAGGAGCTCAAGACCTCCCAGCCCTCCCTCACATGGAGGTGAGACCCACGGGACTTGCGCTCATCGTCGTGGATGTACAACGGGATTTCTGTCCTGGCGGCGCCTTGGCCGTCAAGGATGGCGACAAGATAGTCCCTAGGCTGAACAAGGTTA
>DATFYS010000035.1:0-4429 GCA_035314885.1 Nitrososphaerales archaeon
GACCTGGGGGAGATATCTTCGGCCCTTGGGGAGATCCTCCGCAGGGAGCCAGACTTCCTGATCACCGTCGGGGGGCTGGGGCCGACCCCAGACGACATGACCCTCCAGGGGATCGCCCAGGGGTTGCACCTGAAATTGAAGCTCAACAATCGGGCGCTTTCGATGATAAAGGAGCACTACGTCAGCCGGGGATTGGCGAACATAGAGCTCACTCCGGCAAGGAAGAAGATGGCCACGCTCCCGGCGACGGCGGTCCCTGTCCCCAATGACGCAGGGACGGCTCCCGGTGTCAGGCTGGTTCGTGGTAGAACCGTGATCTTTTCCCTCCCAGGGGTCCCTGCGGAAATGCGGAGCATTTTCCGAGGCAGCGTGGAGCCTGAGGTGAAGATGAAACTGGGGCCTCTCGCGAGGAAGACTTTCAGAATCAAGATGGAGGGGATGATGGAGTCGGCTCTCGCCCCCCTCATAGCGAGCGAGATGAAGCGTCATCCGGGGGCATACATCAAGTCTCATCCGAGAGGGGTCGAAAAAGGGGTCTCCAACATTGAAGTGGACGTGGCGGTGATAGCGGAAGAGATGAAGACAGCGCGGAACGAAGCCCTGAAGATAGTTGAGGAGATTGTGAAAGCGACGATGGCGGCTGGCGCGACGATCAGGTCACGTCCGGAGCCTCACTAGGTGGACTCGAGTGGACCTGACATTCGTGACAGGGACAGCGGGCTCGGGCAAGTCTCTCCTGACGGGCGCCCTGAAAGACTGGTATGTGGGGAGGGGTGAGGACGCAATAACTGTCAACCTCGACCCGGGGGTCGTCAAGCTCCCCTACGCGCCAGAAGTCGACGTCAGAGAGAAGGTGGAGCTGCAGCAGGTCATGGAGGATTATGACCTGGGGCCAAACGGGGCCCTGATTCTCGCAGCCGACCTGGTCGCCACCAGACTCGCGGAAATACAGGAAGAGATAGACTCGTTCAATGCAGAATACGTCATAGTCGACACCCCCGGTCAGACTGAACTGTTCGCTTTCAGGGAAAGCGGAGAGTATATCGTGAGAGAGACAAGCGCCGACTCGAAGGTCCTCCTATTCCTCATTGACCCTCTGCTGGCCAACACCCCGGCCAACTTCCTCTCCCTAGCACTGCTCTCGGCGTCGGTTGGGCTGAGGATGAGCGTCCCGAAGATCTCGGTCCTGACCAAGCGTGACATCGCCAAAGAAGGGGTGAAGAAGATCCTTGACTGGAGCCGGGACGCCAAGACATTCGAGGACGCGCTCGCTGCGACGAAGGACAGCGAGCAGTACTCCCTCTATGCAGAACTCTTCAGGAGCGTCAGGAGGCTTTCTTTCGGGGCAGACCTCTACCCGGTCTCGTCGGTCACCCAGGAGGGGATGATAGCCCTGGTGGGCGAACTCGCCAGGATTGGCCGGGGCGGCGAAGAATTCACCGGGTGAATCCTTCGAGGAAAGCCTGGATCATTCCGGCGAGGAGTTCGGGCTTCTCAATTGGGAGCATGTGTCCTGCGTCCCTGATGAAACGGAGCTCAGCTCCCTCAATGTTGGATGCAAGGTAGTAGGCCCATCTGGGGGGAGTCATTCTGTCCGCATCCCCGCAGACAACCAGGGTCTTCGCCCGTATCTTGTTCAACCGCGCCCTTTCGTCAAAGGCGGCGCATGCGAGGTAGTCGTTCAGGAAGACCGGGAGATTGGAGGTGGAGAGTGCTGACCGCGCCTCCCTCCCAAGGGCGAGATCCACGGAAAAGAAACTCCTGGGGGTAATCGAGTCCTCGATGGCCCTCATGGGCTGGCCGCGCAGACCCTCCAGGAGAGTCTTGTCCACGCCGAGTTTGGCACCCCCGCCAACGATGATCAGCCCTCCCACCGCATCGGGGTGTTCAATGGCAAGTGTCAGGGCGACGGCGCTCCCCATCGAGTGACCTGCGACGACGGGGGCATTGAGCTTCCCTTCTCTCATGAAGTCCAACACCGATTGGGAATACTCCGGGATGGACTTGCAGGTGATTTCTCCGGAGGGGTGGCCCGGAAGGTTCACCGCCGACGCTTTCGAGCCCCCCGAGAGACGCTCGAGGGTCCTCTTCCAGAGAAGGTTGTTCCCACCGGCCCCATGAACGAATACCGCGGGGTAAGGGGCGGGGGTGGCATAGCTGCTGAGCATACCGTGTAGGTTGTTCTTGCCCGATTTAATCGTGGCGAAGGGAGGGAGATTCGAAGGAACAGACATAAAACAGGAGAAAGCGCCGCGGCCGCAAATGCCAGAGAAGGGGGCGGCCAGACTGCGGAAGCTCCTGGCCAAGAATCGGGCGGTGGTTGCCCCCGGGGTCCCCAACCCTGCCGTGGCGAAGGTTGCTGAGAAGTCTGGGTTTCGCGCCCTATACTTTTCAGGGGCCGGGTTCTCGAGCCAGTTGGCTCTTCCCGATTTAGGGGTCACGACCTTGACTGAAGTCGCCCGGGCCACCCGCGAAATAACCGCCCGGACAAGTCTTCCTTTGATCGTCGACGCGGACACAGGGTTCGGTGAAGCCCTCAACGTTGCGAGGACTGTGGCAGAGCTGAAGACGGCGGGGGCGGCGGCCATGCATATCGAGGATCAGGTGCTCCCGAAGAGGTGCGGCCATCTTGAAGGGAAGGAGCTTGTGGACACCGACGAGATGGTCAAGAAGGTCATTGCGGCTAGGGGGGCGGCCAATAAAGAGCTCCTGGTGATAGCGCGAACCGATGCGAGGTCAGTGGAAGGCATCGACTCTGCCATAGAAAGGGCGAGGAGCTACGAGAGGGCAGGGGCCGACATGATCTTCCCGGAGGCCCTCGAAAGCAGGGAGGAGTTCGTGGAGTTCAGGAGGAAGATCGACTCCCCCATGATGGCGAACATGACTGAATTCGGAAAGACACCCTACATGAATGTGAAGGAGTTCGAGTCCATGGGATACAACCTCGTGATCTTCCCGGTCACGGCATTCAGGGCGATGATGAAGGCGGCCCAGGACGCTCTCCAGACCCTGATGGCCGAGGGGACCCAGAAGGGGATCATCAAGGACCTTATGACCCGCAAGGAGTTCTACGACCTCATAGACTACTACGCCTACGAGAAGATGGACGAAGAGACCATGAGGGAAGCGCTCAGGCTGAAGAGGAACCGCCAGTAGAGTGGTTTGACCTGACGGAACATGCGAGAGTCCCCAAGGGACTGGCCGGCGTATCTATCACCGACACCACAATCGCCAAGAGCGATGCCGACGGGTCCCTTGTCTACCGCGGCTACCCCATAGCGGAGATAATTGGGAAAGCCGGGTTCGAGGAAACGGCGTACCTGATTCTCAGGGGTTCCCTTCCCAGAAAAGGAGAGCTGGAGGCGTTCTCCGCAGAGCTGAAGGACAAGGCCACGGTCGACCCCAGGATTTTCTCACTGATGAAGGACCTGGGGAAAGGTACCAAACCGATTGATGTCCTCAGGACTGCTGTCTCGGTTCTGGGTAGCTTCGATAACGAGCGGGAGGTCGGAAGCATGCAGACGTCGCTGGAGGCCAAGACCGCCGTCCTGGCAGCCAACTGCCACAGGGTTCCAGCGGGGGAGCCCGCGAGGTTGCCCAGAAGTGATCTGGGCTTCGCCGACAATCTTCTGCAGATGCTGACCCCCAAAGAGGCGAGCGAATACGAAAGATGGGTCTTCGAGCGGGTCCTGATTCTGTACATGGAACACGACCTGAACGCGTCCTCATTCACAGTGAGGGTGGTTGCGTCGACCCTTGCCGACCCATACGCTGCGGCGACGGCGGGGCTCGCCGCCCTCAAGGGACCGCTTCATGGCGGGGCGAACGAGGAAGCGATGCGGACTCTTCTGGAGATTGGGGAGCCTGAGAAGGCAGGCCCCTATGTCGAGAAGGCGTTCACAGAAGGAAGGAAGGTGATAGGGTTCGGCCACAGGATCTACAAGAACTTCGACCCCAGGGCGCGGCTCTGCAAGGAATACCTGAAGGAGATGTTGAAGAGGCGCGGAGATGACGACAGGCTCTACAGGCTCTGTGACGCAGTAGAGAGAGAGATGTGGAAGCGGAAGGCGCTCCCCCCGAACCTGGACTTCTACGCGGCTCCCATTTTCTATCAGCTTGGAATCGAGATCCCGCTCTACACCCCCATCTTCGCCGCGAGCAGGGTCTTCGGATGGATGGCCCACTACAACGAGCAGGTCGCAGAGGCGAAACTCATCAGACCTGACGCGACATATGTGGGACCGTCGAACTTGAAGTACGTTCCAATAGAGGAAAGATAGTCCAGACTATTCGGTTAGCCGAGCCGCCGCCTCGTCGACAGAAAGCTTCCCCGCAATCACCTGTCGGGCGAGCTCCTCCGCCTCTGACCCCGAGACCGCTGCGAGCCTCTTCATCATCTCCCCTCTCGCTGTCTCGACGATCATCCCCC
>DATFYS010000036.1:0-6141 GCA_035314885.1 Nitrososphaerales archaeon
CGTACATTGACGGGATGGCGACGGTTTCTGCGCCATAGACCACTGAGTGCTCTAGAGTTTCCCTCACGGCGATGGCGATGCCAGATATCAGACCGCCACCCCCGATTCCGACTACCACCGACTCAAGGTCCGGCAGTTGCCTTGCTATCTCGAGACCGCAGGTGCCCTGGCCGGCGATGACATCCTTGTCGTTGAACGCATGTATGAAAGTCAACCCTTCCTTCGAGGCTTTGGAAGAGGCATGGGCGTTCGCCTCGTCATACCCTTTGCCGAACCTCACTATCTCGGCCCCCTGTTCCTTGATGGCACTGAGCTTCTGCGGGTTCACGTTTTCCGGGACGCAGATGACCGCCTTCACACCGAAGAGCCGTGAAGCGTAGGCGATGGCGAACCCGTGGTTTCCCGATGAGGCTGTGATTACCCCCTTCCTCAGCGCCGAGTCTCCCAGCGTGAGAAGTTTGTTGAGCGCCCCTCTGATCTTGAATACACGTGTGGGCTGGAAGGTCTCAAGCTTGAGATACACATCACGTCCGAGCAGCTGTGAAACCCCGGGAGATTGTTCGAGTGGGGTGGGTGGAATGTACTTCCTGATTCTACTCTCGGCTGCTTCAATCTCGCGTAGCGAAGGCAGGGACGAATTGCTCAGCCGAACCACTTCTCGAGAGTCTCCGAAGAGGTAGTTTTCGCAGATTGAACGCGAGCGATGGCGGCCTCGACTCTGTCCCTTGAGAAGGAGTGCTCCCCGACAAGGAACGTCAGAACCTCGTTGCGGTCCATCGGTTTCCACTCGGGTCTGACTCCTTGTGTAGCGGGAGCGTTCAGGTAGAGGTCCCTGATTTCCTTGAAGCGGACTTCCTGTAATTGTTCCTTCAATTCCTTGATATCCTCAAGACGCCCGTACTTCTTGAGGTACTTGAGCGCCGTCGCCGGTCCGACCCCTTCGAAGCCGTCGGGGTTGAAGTCTGTCCCAAGGAGGATCGCGAAGTCGACGAGCTGCTCCCGCGTGAGACCGGTGGCGGAAAGGACGCTGGAGAGGGAGATCCGCTCGGGCTGGACGTTGATGACGATTCCCTTGCTTGGGAGCCTTCGTTTCCCAGATATGGTGACATTGCGTACAAGGACGGGGGCCCCGAAGACCAGTGAGTCGTGGTCCTGAGACGCGACCGCCTTGACCGTTCCTTCCGCCGCCATAAGAGAAGCCTGCGCTTCCCCTTCGGAGGGAGCGTCCACCCAAGGGATCCCCATGGCGTCGAGCAACTCCTTGGCATCGGCCACCATGTCTCTCCTCAGGACCGTCGATGCCTCGGCGTATTTCCTGGCTTGGACCATGTCCCCGGCCTGGAGGGCTCTGAGGTACTGGTCCTTCGCCTCCCTTCGCTGAGCCGAACGTCTCTGTATCTCCTCGTTCTTCAGCTCTGGGGGCTTTCCGTCGAAGACGTACACCAGCTTCATGCCTAGCTCCAAGAGATTGACGTTCCTGTAGAAGAGCCCCGAAATGTGGGACGTCACTCTCCCCTGGGAATCTTTTAGGTGCCCCCCGTCCATCCCTCGTATAATCGCGAGGAACTGATACAGCGTGTTGTATCCGTCGACGGCGAGAGACCACCCCGAGATGTCTTCGAGCTGAATCTTCTCCCGCGGGATTGAATCCCCGAAATCAACGCCCATGCCGGGGTCAGCCCTCGGGTGCGCGATTTATCCGTTCGGTCACTCGCTTACTCTCGGGAGTTTGGCTTCCTCTGTCGGGTGTTCGACCACTTCGACCCTCCTCTTGTCCTTGGATACCCAGCGGATGGTCACCAACCCGAGGATCTCCAGCTGCATGAGGAGCTTGTTGAGCTCGTCGGGAGAGCACTTGCCCCCGTTCTTGTTTAGGGCCTCAAGAAGGTCATCGTCGGTGCCGCTCTTCTTCTCCTTCAACCATTCGTAGGCTGTATATCTCAGTGGGATTCGCAAGTTATTCACACGGGCTAGAAACGGCAGGTTTCAGGGGTTGCTGGGTGGTATAAAAGTTGTGCCGAGCTCAGGCCTGTCCGGGGAGCCTGCTCGACATCCTGCTTACTCCTATCAGTTCGCTCTGCCCGACAAGGGGTACCCCTGCGACCGATTGCTCGACCTTGTCGATTACCCCTTCCTCCTCGGGCGCCACCACGTCGACGATGACAGCAGAAAGGCCGAACGCGATCGGTTCTATCCGCTGACCTCTGATCTTGGCTTCGTGCGGAAGGGCTGCCGCGACCGCGTCGACTATCTTCTGGTGCTCCGTCGAGATGTCGTTGGGGAGGAGCTTGAGCCTAATGACGTATGAACCCATGAGTATCGCCTATGGACCTTCGAAGCCACAGTTCGTGCACTTGTAGGGGCGAGAGAACTTCCTGCACTTCTCACAGCGCCATATCAGGGTCTCGTGGCAGTTCGGGCAGTAGAACTTGGTTGCCCTCTCACCGGGCTTGACCGGCTTGTTACATGAATTGCACAGGGGGAGGGTCACGGTCGTTTGAGCCATTTCTGGGAAGGCCCTTTGGCGCCGGCAGATATAGATTGCTGGCGGAGGGTGAGACTAGCCACTCACAAGTAGCGCCCTGACCTCCGCCGAAGTGACTGCCCTCGCCAGGCGTAGAACACCCTGCAGGCCGAGGGCTCCAAGAAGGGCGGAAGCGTGGAAGTCGAAGTCAGATTGAGACAGTTTGAGGACGACCTTGGGGGTGGCGATGATCTCCATCAGTGATTCCAGATCGGAATTGGTCAGCTTCTCAAAGACCCCGCGTAGCCTGAGCATGTTCCTCATCTCCTTAAGGAACCGCGAGTCCCACTCGCGCCTGTAGTTCTCTAGAAGCCGAGGCCCCCCGCGGCCGAGGCTCTCGGAGGCCCAGTGTGCTGCGGAAACAGCCCCCGCGATGGATGTCATTATCCCGCCTGCGGTCGTCGGCTTGACCTGCCCCGCAGACTCCCCGACGAGGATGGTCCTTCCCCTTACGAAGTCCCTTACGGGACCTCCGACGTACAGCGGAGCGGATATGCGCCGGAGAATCCTCGAGGGCCTGGTCGCCAGGAAGTCATCGAGGGCCCTGAACGGGGCGATGCCAAATCCTGCCGCCCCCACCTTCGCACGGTGCCTGCCGTAGGGTATGACCCAGGCGAAGAAGCCCGGGTAGAGGTCCTGGTCCAGGAAGACCTCGACGACGTGCTCCCTGATCCAATCTCCCTCCACCTCGAATTTCGCTGCGGGCATTATCCCACGCCTGGGGCTCGAGGCTGGTCCTGTAGCGTCCACGTAGTACTTCGCGGTGATCCTCTCTCCATTCGCACTCACGGAAACCTCACCGGCGCTCAGCTCGGTCCCGGCCACCCTGGTCCCAGTGCGGACGACAGCCCCACGAGACTCGGCGAGCCGGGCAAGCTGCTTGTCGTAGGAGCTCCGCTCGAGGACGATGACCTCCAGGGCCGTTGCATTTACGGCGAATTGTCTGCCTCGGGGGGAGTGGATGAGGGCAGTATTGATCTGGTTCTGAATAACGTCCTGGTGAGGGGCAAAGCCCTGACTCCTGAGTCCCCGGAGGCTCACAAGGCCATCGCACTTCTCGGGCTCACCGATGGTTTCATGCTCCTCGAGCACAAGAACGGATGCGCCTCTCTTTGATGCCTCGGCCGCGAAGGCGAGTCCAGCCACGCTCCCGCCCCCCACCACGAAGTCGTAATCGGTTGGCATGAAACAAAAACCGGCTGCAAAGGCTTAATCGGACTCGTAATAACCGTTCATCTGAGGATTTGTGAAGCAGGCAATCGTCTTGAGGTCCGATTTGGGGATGGGAAAGGGGAAGCTTGCGGCCCAGGCCGCCCACGCCTCGCTATCCGCAGCCGAGATGGCGTCCGATGCCCGTCCCAGCTGGTACGAAGACTGGAAGTCAGAAGGGCAGAAGAAGGTCGTCCTCAAGGTCGCCTCGGAATCGGAACTGGAAGAGTTGTACAAGATGGCAAGGCGCGCGAAGCTCCCTGCCGCGCGCGTCGAGGACAGGGGCCTCACGCAGGTCGAGCCGGGGACCGTGACCTGCCTGGGGATTGGACCTGGACCAGACGTGGAAATCGACAAGATCACCGGGAAGCTCAAGCTCCTTTGAGGTCCACCTCCGAGCTGGACCTTGAGCTCGGCATGGAGGTCTTCGCCAGCGACGCACCACCCTGCGCCGCCATTGTGAGAGGTTCTGAAGAAGACTTTCGGGTCGAGGAGGTGGTTTCGCTTGAGCATCTCAGCACCGATGCGGGACCTGGACTCTTCCCGGTCTACAGGGTCGAAAAGCGCTCCATCGACACGATGCACATGGAGGCCGAGCTCTCTGCTGCTCTGAAGAGCAGGGTGAGCTATGGGGGCCTGAAAGACAAGAGGGCGGTCGCGGTCCAGTATGCCACGCCGACCTCTTCGAGGGCCGAGAGGCCCGACAGCGTCATCCGTCCTGATTTCACAGCCAAGCTTGTGGGGTATCTGCCCGCCCCGATTACTAGGGGGTCCGTCCTCGGGAACAGGTTCATCATCAAGCTGAGGGACTGCTGCCCCAGAATAGGCGAGAGCATTTCTGATGCCTTCGAACTGGCAGGGCGGAAACTGATACCGAACTTCTTCGGGCATCAGAGGTTCGGGTCTGCCGGGATCGGAACGCATAGGATTGGAAGGGCGATCGTGAAGCGGAGGTTTGACGAGGTGGTTGAGCTCATGCTGTTCACGCCACGGGAACACGACGATGATGAAACGCTGGCAGCCAGGGAGACCATGGCAAAAGGAGACTTCCGAAAGGGGGCGAGTCTTCTCTCTCCGGGGCTGGACCTAGAACGGAAGGTCGCCCTGAAGCTCGCGGAAGATCCTGGAAACAACATCGGGGCAATCAGGGGTGTCCCGGTCAAGACCAGGAGACTCTACGTTCAAGCCTACCAGTCGTACATCTTCAACAGGACAGTCAGCCTTGCCGTGGCCGGTAGCCTTGACATTTCGAGTGCGCAACATGGGGATAACTGGAGCGAGTCTGGCCCAGGAGGAACCGTAGGTTCCAAGGTGGGGAGTTCCAGTGACCCTCCCCCACCCGGAGCAGCTCCGATGGTCCAGCTGGCAGGGTACGCATACAGAGACTACGGGTCGAGGTTCGATGCGCTGACATCGAAGGTCATGGCAGAGGAGGGGGTGTCGGCCAAGGATTTCTACATCAAGGAAATGCAGGAGGAATCAGCGGAAGGAGGATTCAGAATGGCACACCTCCTTGTGGCCGAACCGGCTTCTGAAGCATCCGGGACAGATGCTTCCCTAAGTTTCAGACTGGCGAAGGGACAGTATGCCACAGTGTTCCTCCGGGAGGTCATCAAGCCAGCCGACCCCCGCGAGTCAGGACTGGCCTGAGAGCCGGGAACGCTTATACGCGGTTTCCCGAGGGGAAATTCGGTTCAATTGGCCCAGGAGGTCTACGACCTTACAATCATCGGAGCGGGACCTGCGGGGCTTTTCGCCACCTTCTATGCCGGCCTCAGACAGATGAAGACGAAGTTGATTGATGCGCTCGAAGAACCAGGCGGCCAGGTGGCGGTCCTCTACCCCGAGAAGTATATTTTCGACGTCCCCGGATTTTCCAAGATTCTCGCCAAGGACCTGGTGAAGAATCTGGTAGAGCAGGCACTCCAGTACCAGCCCAAAGTCTGCCTGGGGGAGAGGGTTATCTCGCTCAGAAAGACCGACGGAATCTTCGAGCTGGGGACCGACAAAGGAGGGACCCATCTGAGCAAGGCAGTACTCGTGGCCGCAGGGGTCGGGGCATTCGCCCCCAACAGACTGGAGGCAGAGGGTGCGCCCCTGTATGAAGGGAAGGGGGTGTATTACTTTGTGAAAGACAAGAGCGTCTTCGCCGGCAAGCGGCTCCTGATAGTCGGAGGCGGGGACTCGGCCGTGGATTGGGCCCTTAACATGAAAGACATCGCCAATAGGATCACCCTCGTCCATCGGCGCGACGTTTTCAGAGCTCACGAACTCAGCGTGACTGAGCTGATGAAATCGAACATGGAGATCAAACTGTTCTACGAAGTCAAGCGGGTCCTGGGGGACGGGACGAGCGTCACCGGGGCGGTAATCTACGAGAACCGGACGAAGGCTGAGACTACCCTCGA
>DATFYS010000037.1:0-5964 GCA_035314885.1 Nitrososphaerales archaeon
TCGTGAGACAACGTGCCTGGGGGGTTGCGGCGACGGAGAATGGTCAAAGGCAGGTGGTCAGGTTCTGTGAATTCGTTCGGATGCACCAAGCGGGAAAAGGGGTCGAAGAAATAGCGCGAGAATTGGGAGTCCACCGTTCAATCGTGGCAGAGTGGAGGAATGGAACAGATCTTCCGTATCTGACCAAGGTAGCCCTTGAGATGCTTTCGAGTCCGCCCCCTCCTAGTACGAAGCTCCTTCCTCTTAGAGTGGAATCTGGTGGAAACATCCTCACGGAGTGGTTTCGGGTTCCGTCGGTCGTGGGCTGCTATCAGGACTTGGCTGAAGTAGTCGAAAGGCTTGTGCCAGAAAGGGAAGCATACCTCAGGTCCAAGTGGTTTGGAATCTCAATGCCGGAGCTCTTGACTCTTCGACCAGAATTTGCTGGATATGCCCTTGGAATGATGGTCAGCGACGCAGGCAAGTTAGGGGGGAGCCAGACAAGACTCAAATCGATGAATGTCGATTTGCAATTCACCAAAGGTCAAAAGACCAATTTACGGTTGGGCGAATTCGCGTGCATGTGCTTCAATCTGCTTGGACTTTCGATGCACCGCATCAAAGACAAACCTCCGAGTGGAACTCAATTGGAGGGAGAGGTACCAACACCAGCCTATAGGTGGACCTCAAACAGGACGCCGCTTCTCGCCTGGATCTTTCAAGCCTGTCTTGGTTTAGAATTCGGTCAGAATACAAGCAGATTCCCGGTGCGGATGGATTGGCTCGTTGATTCTCCTTTTGCTTTCAGGAAGCGGTTCCTGCAGGCCATGGGAGACTCTGACGGAACGGTCCGCAAACGAGTAACAGAAATTGCGAGCGTTCCAAACGCAGAACTGGTCACGAAGCTGATGAAAAGCGTCGGTATGGCTTCAGCGTACACAAGATTCGAGAATGGGGCCCCTTTGCGATCCATCGTTCTGAATGATGAAGCTGCTTCCCTTCCAATATTCAATGAGTTTGCTGAAGGCTACAGGTATCAGAAGCTGATTGAGGTTCTCAGGAAACCAGAGAGCAAAAAGCCTTGCGAAGAGATTCTTGTGAAGGCTAGGCCTTAGCGGCAACCTTCTCTACTTGGCCCTTCTGTGTAATCTCTCTAACGATTCCAGCTGCGACCGTGCTCCCCATGTCCCTCAATGCGAACCTTCCCAGTTCGGGGTACTCCTTGAACGTCTCCAGGACGATCGGTCTCAGCGGCTGTATCTTGACGATGGCCGAATCTCCCGTCTTGATCGTCTTAGGCTTCTCCTCGGTAGGCTGGCCTGTGCGCGGATCGATCTTCGCCACTATCTCGCTGATGGTGGCCGCGACCTGCGCCGTGTGAGCATGCAACACCGGTGTGTAGCCGGCTGCGATTGCCGTAGGGTGGTAGACGACTATGATCTGCGCCAGGAACTCCTTCGCGATGGTTGGCGGGTTGTTGGTGGGACCTAGAACGGACCCTCTGCGGAAGTCAGTCTTGGCCACACCCCTTAGGTTGAACCCAATGTTGTCCCCTGCCATGGCCTCCGTCATCGCCGTGTGGTGCGTTTCGATGGACTTCACTTCGGCCGTCAGCCCCTCCGGCATTATTATGACAGTGTCTCCGACCTTGATCTTCCCAGTCTCCACTCTTCCCACGGGGACAGTACCGACACCGGTGATGGTGTAGACGTCCTGGACAGGGAGTCTGAGCGGCTTGTCGATGGGCTTCGGTGGTTCTGTGAAATTGTCAAGAGCCTGCAGGAGTATGGGCCCCTTGTACCAGGGCATGTTGGTCGATGGTTTCGCGAGATTCTCGCCAGTCCACCCTGAAACGGGGATTACGTTGATCTTCTTGATGTCATAGCCGACTGTCTTCAGGAGGTTCTCGACGTCCTGCTTCGCCTCGTTGAACCTCTGCTCGGAGTACTTTACAGTCTGGTCGTCCATCTTGTTGATGCAGACGACAAGCTGACTTACTCCCAGGGTCCTTAGAAGGAATGCGTGCTCTCTTGCCTGGCCTCCGGGGCCAAGGGCGACATCTTCCTCGCCCTTCTTCGCCGATACCACGAGAACGGCGCCGTCTGCCTCGGACGCACCGGTGATCATGTTCTTGATGAAGTCCCTGTGGCCGGGCGCGTCAATCAGCGTGTAGAAGTACTTCGGAGTCTCAAACCGCTGGAATGCCAGGTCGATGGTAACTCCTCTCTCCCTCTCGTCCTTCAGTTGGTCGAGGACCCAGGCGTACTTGAAAGAGTCCCCGGCACCGGTCTTCTCGGACTCCTTCGCAAATTCTTCGATCATCCTGTTGTCCACAACTCCGAGATCGAAGAGGAAGTGTCCCATGGACGTGCTCTTTCCGTGGTCCACGTGTCCCGTTACTATCAGGTTCAGGTGAGGCTTATTCGCCATACTACTTCACGCGTTACAAGATTGCGACCTTCTCTCAGCGTATTTAAGCGTAGCGACCTCATTCTGAACTCTAGGAGACTTTCAGACCTGTTTCACGCAGATCAGTTCAGATAGTGTGTTGATTGGCTTAGTCGGCGGTGACTTCCGTCAGGTTCGAAGCAAAAGAAGGAACATCGAGCCGTCCAACCCCTGTTTTAGGCTCTAGGGGCTTATAGGACTTAGCTCGATGACAGGTAGCTCCAGAGGAAGACTCCGACGAGCATCATTACTGAGCCCGCGAAGCCGGCTATCAGTGCACTGGCGGCATCAGCGCTTAGCCCGAAGTTCTCGAAGAACTGTATGACCGGTTGTCTTACGAGCCAGGCGAAGAAGCCGAGGGCATAGCCCAGGAGCCAGAATCCGAAGAGGACGGCTTTTCTTCCCATGATGTTTCGATGATTCGTATCATTGTGAAATTCGGTAAATGATGGGAAGATAGGATTCCTTTACGCCTTGGTGGAATTGTTTAGACGAGATAGCCGACCGCTGACAAGAGATAGGTCGTCAGGAAACTGCTGCAGAGCCCCAGAATGACGAATGCAAAGCCTTCCACTGCCGCGCCCTTGTCCCGGGGCAGGTATCTGTCGCTGATGCAAACCCTCAGAAGCCCGCCGAAAAGCGCCCCCGGCTCTGGAGTCATCCGTGCCCGAAGGGCGGCTTGAGGGCTAATAACAATTATGGACGGGGAATCTTGGAACTGAACCCGGTCAATTATTCGCGACCTGGGCAAGCGTTGATATACGCAGTGAGATTTCCAATTTCGGCAAGGTCCCTGCTTTGCCAAAGGGTTTCATCGCGAAGCTTGAATCAGCCCGCCCTGTGTTCACATTCAGAGATTTCATCCTCCTTCCTGCAAGGAGCCACCTGGAGCCCAAAGACATCGACCTCTCGACGAGGGTCAGCAGGAACATCCCCCTAAGAATCCCTCTCGTTTCATCCCCCATGGACACCGTCACGGAATGGAGGCTGGCCCTCGCGATGGCAAAGAAGGGTGCTGTAGGTGTCATCCACAGGAACATGGGTGTGGATGAGCAGGTGAGCCAGGTGGAGAGAGTGAAGGCATCGAGGGTTGATGTGGTTTCGGCGGACTCGAAGGGAAGACCCCTGGTGGGGGCGTCGGTTTCCCCCCTCGACAACGAGAGATGCAGGCGCCTTGACCATGTGGCGGACTTCCTGGTCGCCGATGTCGCCCACTTCCATACATCGAAGGTCATCCAGGCCGCACGGAAGCTCCTCCCGGACCTCAGCTCGGACTTCGTGGCAGGCAACGTCGGCACGAGGGAGGCGGTATTCGACATCATCGAAGAGCTTCCAAGGGTCGACGGGTTCAGGGCAGGGATTGGTTCCGGGTCCATCTGTATCACGTCGGAGGTGACGCGGGTGGGGGCACCGACCCTCTTCGCTGTTGCCGAGGTCGCAGGCGCAGTCGCCGAGAGGGACCTGGGGATCCCGGTTATCGCCGATGGTGGGATAAGGGGACCCGGGGACGCCGCCCTGGCGATTGCTGCGGGAGCGTCGGCTTGCATGCTTGGCTCCATGCTCGCTGGGACTGAGGAAGCCCCGAGCAAGGTTGTCGTCAGAAATGGCCGGAAGTACAAGACACACAGAGGGATGGCCAGCCCCGGTGCTAGGAAAGTGCGGTATGCCCTTGACCGGTACAGCATCCCGGCGAAGGGGCTCGACGAAGGGGTGGAGGCATTCGTCCCCTTTGTAGGCGAAGCTTCAGGGGTCCTCGAGAACATGGAGAACGGACTTCGCGCTGCGTTCGGGTATGCCGGGGGCTCCAGCGTGCGGGGGATGTGGGAGAACGCGAAGTTCGGGATGGTTACTGCCATGGGGGCGGAGGAGCTCGGGGCCCACTCCCTTGAGGTGAAGTAGACGCTCGCCGGCGAGTTCGCAGGCGGCATTGCTGTCCTCGACTTCGGGGGGCAGTATGCCCATCTGATCTGCAGGAGGGTGAGGAGCCTTGGGGTGTACGCAGGGTTGGTTCCTCACGACGTTAGAGTCGGGGACCTAAAGGCAGCCGGGGTAGCGGGGGTCATACTTTCTGGTGGTCCCGCGAGTGTATACGGGGAAGGGGCTCCGAAGGCCGACCCCAGTCTGTTCCGGGAGAAGGTCCCGCTGCTTGGGATCTGCTACGGCTACCAGCTTCTCGTCGCAGCCCACGGAGGCGAAGTGCGGAAAGGGGAGAAGCGGGAGTATGGAAGGTCGGCGGTCCGGGTCCTGGACAAGAGTGGTCTGTTCGAGGGGATGGAGAAGGACCAACTCGTTTGCTGGATGAGCCACAGCGACTCCGCAGCGAAAGTACCCTCTACGCTCCGAGTGGTCGCATCGAGCGAAAACTCACCCTACGCGGCCGTCCAATCGACCCACGGACTCCAATTTGGGGTCCAGTTTCATCCGGAGGTGACCCACACCGAGGGCGGGGAGGCTGTCATCTCCAACTTCGTCCTCGGGATCTGCGGAGCGAAGAAGGGGTGGAGCATGGCGGAATTCAGGCGAAAGGAGGTGGAAGCCTTGACAGCGCTGCGGGGGAGGGTCCTATGTGCGGTTTCCGGCGGGGTGGATTCTTCCGTTACGGCGGCGCTCCTGACCGAGGCTGTAGGGAAGAGGCTGAAGTGCATCTTTGTGGAGACTGGGTTGCTTAGGGCAGACGAGGGCGACTACGTCAGGCACTTCCTTGGTGACGACCTCGGCGTGGACCTGACCACCGTCGACGAGTCGCGAAGGTTCCTGAACGCCCTCCAGGGGGTCACTGACCCCGAGGACAAACGTCGGGTCGTCGGGAGGCTCTTCGCCGAGGTTTTCGAGGAGTTCGCGAGGAAAGAAGGCCCGTTCGACCACCTCGCCCAGGGGACTCTCTACCCGGACGTGATTGAGAGCGGGAGGGCCACGGGCCCTGCGTCGGTGATCAAGACGCATCACAACGTAGGGGGCCTTCCAGCTGGGCTGTCCATGCACGTGGTTGAGCCACTACGAGATCTGTACAAGGACGAAGTCAGAGAGCTGGGAGCGTTGCTGGGACTCCCCTCGAAAGTTCTGACGAGGCATCCCTTTCCGGGACCGGGGCTGGCCGTCAGGGTAGTGGGCGAAGTGACGGCAGAGAAACTCAGGATCGCCCGAGAGGCAAGCAGCATCGTGGAGGACGTCCTGAAAGAGGAAGGGCTCTACGACACTGTCTGGCAGGCGTTTGCCTACGTCGGCGACGACAAGGTGACAGGGGTCCTCGGTGACGAAAGGCGCCTCGGCTACCAGGTGACGGTCAAAGTGGTCAACTCCGTGGACGCGATGACTGCAGACTGGAGCAGGCTCCCGGGCGAGGTCCTTGGGAGGATCTCCACAAGAATCACGAATGAAGTAGAGGGAGCAGTGGGTGTGGTCTACGCCATCTCCGCGAAGCCTCCCACGACGATCGAGCCCCAGTGATTCCAATGGATTCCCTCGACCGCGGGACAAAGCTGGCGGAGCTCCATGTCCACCTTGGGGGTTCGGTCGACCCAGCGGTCATGTGGGAGA
>DATFYS010000038.1:0-2686 GCA_035314885.1 Nitrososphaerales archaeon
CGTGGTGAGCTACAGCGAAGTCGACCCGACCGAAGGGATCAAGCTCCACCTGAGCCCGGAGATGATGGCCGACCGCGACACCAACGCCGACGAGATTGCGAAGGTGGTCGAGACCGGGAAGAGGAACGTCCAGAAGGACAAGAGCGGGAAGGTCATCCACGTGAACATGGAGAACGCCGACCTGTCGTCCCTGTTCACACTGAGGAACAAGGTCCTGAACATGAAGTTGAAGGGGATCCCCGGAATCACCCGAGTCACGGTAGTGAAGGAGAATGAGGAATGGTTCATCCAGAGCGCCGGCTCCAACCTGGGGAAGGTCGTCCTCGTCCAAGGAGTGGACCCCACCCGCGTCTACACCAACAACGTTCATGAAGTTGCCCAGGTATTGGGGATTGAAGCGGCAAGAGCCACTCTGGTGAGGGAGGTCATGAGCACCCTCGACGAGCAGGGGCTCGAAGTCGACATCCGACACATCTTCCTGGTGGCCGATCTCATGACATCCAGGGGTTACATTCAGCAGATAGGCAGGCACGGGATTGCCGGGACGAAGAGTAGCGTCCTCGCCCGGGCGGCCTTCGAAATCACCGTCCCCACACTGGCCGAGGCTGCGGTCAAGGGCGAGAAGGAAGACCTCAAAGGAGTGACAGAAAACGTCATCGTCGGTCTCCCGATTCCGGTCGGGACAGGAATGATCGACCTCTACATGAGCTGACCTCGATGGTAGACAACGCGCACCTGACCAAGGTGCTCAAGGAAGCCGTGAAGGGGGGCAAGTCGGCTCTCGGAGCAAAGGAGAGCCTGGCTGCCGTCAAAGGGAGCAAGGCCATCCTATGCAGCAAGTCTCTTCCATCAGCCATCGGTTCGAAGTTGAGGGCACAGGCGAAGGAGCACGAGGTCCCAGTCGTCGAACTGTCCCAGAATTCGGCAGAGCTTGGAAAGCTGGTCGGTCGCCCCTACAAGGTTTCAGCCATCGCGCTCCGTGGGGTCAGCGACGCCGACATCAAGCAGCTGACACGGTGACACCCAGATGCCCGAAATCAAACTCTCGTCCGACCAGCTCTCCCTGATGTCGATGATGCAGGGGATGACCGGGGCCTCCGCCAAGGATTGCATCATTGACGACAAGAGAAACCGGGTCATCTTCGTAGTGACCAAGGGGAACATGGGGCTCGCCATAGGCAAGGATGGAGCCTCGGTGAAGAAGATCGAAAGGGCTGTCAGGCGTCCGGTTGAGGTGGTTGAATGGGCCGACGACCTCGAGGGGCTCGTGAAGAATTCCCTCGGCGCCAAGTACGTCCAGGAGGTCAGGGTGGAAGAAAGGCTGGATGGGACCAAAGGGGTGGTTGTGATTGTGGATTCACGCAAAAAGGGGGCCGTCCTCGGCCTGGGCGGGCGCAATGCTGAGAAGATAAGGCTCCTCGCTAAACGCTACTTCGACGTCACCAACGTCCAAATCACCAGCGAGCTCTGAACGGCTTAAATACGATGGCCGAAGGCAGCGACTGAAACATGACCGGCTCACCTCGCGGTGAATTCGCCGCGCGACAGGTATCCATGAAGAGACAGAGATTCCGCTGGTCGAACAAGTGGTACAAGAGGCGCAAGCTTGGCCTGGATTACAAGGCCGACCCCCTCGAGGGGGCTCCTCAGGCCAGAGGCATAGTTCTCGAGAAGGTGGGGGTCGAATCCAAGCAGCCGAACTCCGCCATACGCAAATGCGTCAGAGTCCAGATAGTCAAGAACGGCAAACAGGTCACCGCCTTCCTCCCCGGGGACGGCGCACTGAACTTCGTTGACGAGCACGATGAAGTATTGCTGCAGGGGATAGGCGGGTCAATGAAGAGGGCCATGGGGGACATCCCTGGAGTCCGCTGGACTGTCTTCAAGGTCAACGGGGTCTCGCTCAACGAGCTGGTGTACGGGCGGAAGGAGAAGCCGAGGAGATAGGATGAGCAGGCAATCTCTCGAATACCCCAACCTCCTCCTCTGGGAAAGGTGGGACCTCTCCGGTGTCCGAGTCGAAGACGAAGGGCTGACGAACGTCATCAGCGTGAAGCCGATCCTCGTTCCCAATTCTGGCGGGAGGCACGAGCACAAGAAGTTCGGGAAGACCAGGGTGAACATCGTGGAGCGTCTGGTAAACGAGATGATGCACTTCGGGAAGAAGTATGCCAAGAACACCGGCAGGATGGGAGGCAAGAAGCAGAAGGCCTCCAGCATTGTGAAAGCGGCCTTCGTGATAGTGGAACTCAAGACCGGGAAGAACCCTGTCCAGCAGCTGGTCAAGGCAATCGAGAACGCTGCCCCCAACGAAGATACCACGCGGCTGAGCTACGGTGGAGTTGTCTACCATCAGTCGGTGGACATTTCGCCCGTCCGCCGGGTCGACCTCGCGCTGCGGTTCATCTCCGAAGGTGTAAGGACTGCCGCGTTCGGCTCTCCCCGCACGGTCGAAGAGGTCCTTGCTGAAGAGATTATCCAGGCAGCCGCAGGGGACGCCAACAGCTTCTCAGTGAAGAAGAAGAACGAGCAAGAGCGGGTAGCTATGGCTTCCCGCTAGAATCCGCTCCCTTCTCTTCATCCTTTCTCAGAGCCATCCCTCGGAGTTCCTTCTCCATCTCGGGCGGTTCCGCTATCATGGCGTCAGGATTCGAAAGGAAGTGCCTAGTCAGCTGGACGACTTGTG
>DATFYS010000039.1:0-6582 GCA_035314885.1 Nitrososphaerales archaeon
AGAACTCAAGGGTCATGGTTGACGCGTACAGGGTCCCCCTTCCAAGAGTCCATGTAAAGTATGTTGGCTTGTTGATCGAGTTCTCGATCAGTACGTTTGCCCCTGCAGGAACATTCGTGAAGTAATCATGCGACGCGAAGTTTCCAGTAATTGGCGAAGTCACCCCGGTGAGAACAACACTCGATCCAACTATGTGATTCGTGCCGTCGAAGTAAACGACATGTTGGACAAAGGCCGGGTAGGGGAACACATAGTTACCGGTCCACAATCCATCCTCGCAACCTCCCTGGTCGATCGCATGGATGACGATATTCACACCAGCTGAAAGGAGAACCATGATTTCATTCCTGACCACCGGTTTATTGCCCAAAGCGGTGTAAAACGAGTTGTACTGATTCCCGGCGAAGATAATCTCATGGTATCTCAGCAACTGCCCCACATTCATTGAAAGGAATGCCGACGACGAGACCACGGTGTAGCTAACCCCATCAGCGGTGAGTGCTGTTTGGTCTGCGGTGCTGGAGCACCACGGAGGATTGTCTTGAACCAGCAAGGCGGTAGTTTGTGCCAGAGCTGTAGTCCTCGGGGCGAAAGGTGCTAACACAAGCAGAAACCCGACAGCAAGTAGGACAAACCCTATCCGCTTCATCGTGTTTGGGTGGCTCAACGCGACTATATGAACGTTAGTTCAGAATCGGGCCCTGACAAGTTTTCCTCGGGGGTGTTGATATCGTAAGCAACATTTTTACGGCGACAGAAAGGTTCGAAATCCATGTCTAAGACATACGCACTGCCACCGCTACCATACTCCTACGAGGCTCTGGAACCTCACATATCCAAGCAGATCATGACCCTCCACCATGACAAGCATCACCAGGCCTACGTCACGGGAGCGAATGCTGCCCTCGACAAGCTCGAAAAAGCAAGGAAAGGGGAGCTCCAGATTGACGTGCGCGCCGTCCTGAGGGACTACAGCTTCAACGTGGACGGTCACATCCTCCATTCAATATTCTGGCCAAACATGGCTCCGCCCGGGAAGGGCGGAGGGTCGCCCGGAGGCGCAATCGGCGACTGGATCAACAGGGACTTCGGAGGCTTCGACAAATTCAAGGCCCAATTCAGCGATGCCGCGAAGACTGTGGAGGGGTCCGGTTGGGCGCTACTCCTTCACGACCCGGAGACGGACCAACTCGTCCTCACCCAGGTAGAGAAGCAGAACTTCATGCACCTAGCTCAGATGACCATCCTCCTCGGACTGGACGTCTGGGAGCACGCCTACTACCTGCAGTATCTCAACGACAGGGCGAAGTACGTCGAAGGGTGGTGGAACGTGGTCAACTGGTCCGATGTGGACCAAAGATTGGGGAAGGCCAAGAAGTAGCCTTCCTCAAACCCCTCTGATTTCCTCATCACTTCTAGCGCCGAGAAGAATTCGGGTCCCCCATGCTGAAGCTGGGGAGGACGGTCATGATCTTAGGCTGCCCTTGAAACGGGCAGCGAATCTTCCGCTGTTTTCAATGAGTTCTTCGATGTCCCTACCCGTGTGGGCGGTAGAGACTCCTCCAGGATGGCCAGGCAGGGTGAAGATGCCGTTCCCCATGAGGTAGGTCGCGTACTCCCATCGAGTCTTGACGTCCTCCTTAGCCGCCTCCTCGGCGTTCCTTGGGGTCGCCCCGAAGTGGGTCAGGAACAGCGATCCGAGCCCTGTCGTGTGGGCCGTAACGCCCTCCTCCTTCAGCGCCGCGTCGACCCCCGACCTGACGCGGTCTCCCATCTTCCCGAGAAGTGGGTAGATCTTGGCAGCATTCTCCCTCAGATGTCTAACGGTGGCCAGGCCGGCACTCATCGAAAGAGGATTCTCGGAGAAGGTCCCCCCTCCTATTGAGACGAAACGATCCCTCCTCGTGGGGTCGGCGAGGGACAATACCTCCTTCCGACCGCAGACTATGCCGATGGGGAGTCCTCCACCGGCGGTCTTCCCCAGCGACGCAAGGTCGGGTTTGACCCTGTACCATTCCTGGGCGCCTCCAAGCGCCAAACGGAACCCTGTGATGATTTCATCAAAGGCCAGTATTGCTCCAGACCTGTCGGCGATCTCCCGGAGCCCTCTTAGGTAGTCCCTGTCAGCGGGGATGCACCCGCCGGCGCCGAGCACCGGCTCCAGGAATATGGCGGCTACGTCTCCCCTTGCTTCGCTTACCGCTCGTTCCGCCGCGTCCAGGTCGTTGAACCTTACCAGCTTGACGTGCGCCTGCTCCTCTTCGAGGATGCCCTCGCTCTCCGTCCTGTCGAAGGGCTGCTTGACCCCTTTGTTGAGCTCAGTGTTGTACCCATGCCACCCGCCGGTCATCTTGATTATCACCCTCTTCCGCGTGTATCCCCTGGCGAGTCGGACGAGGTACATCGTCGCCTCCGCCCCGCTATTGCAGAACCTCATCATCTCGGCGCAGGGGACGGATCGCTGAATCTCTTCCCCCAGCTCCACCGACAGCAGGCTGCCCATGCCATAGTGCGTCCCCTTCCCGATCTGTCCCGAGAGCGCTTTGACGACGACGTCCGGCGAATGTCCCAGGATGAGCGCCATGTGCCCCATCCAATAGTCGGTGTACCTGTTCTCGTCCTCGTCCCAGATGTGCTGGCCCCTAGCTTTGCTCACGAAGATGGGATAGGGCTCGTAGAATCTTGCGTTGTGGTTGACCCCGCCCGCGAACACCCGTTTAGCCCTCTCGAAGAGGCGCCCCGATTTGGGGGTCCTTTCACGATAGGGGGGAACCATCATCATCCGGCACCGGTCCGCAGTATATCAAATCGCCCTCGGAAAGAGTCAATTATCCTCACCCGCCTCTCACCAGGCAGGCTATGGAGTTCACCATGGGTTTGGATTTCCCATTTAGCCTCGACTACACGCTCGAGTCAGGGCAGGTATTCAGGTGGGAGAGGAAAGGAGAATGGTGGTACGGGGTCGTTTCCGGCGGGGCGCTGAAGCTCAGGTCAGAGCAGGACTCCATTCGCTGCGTCTCCTCCAGCGACGTCTTGGGGAGCGCCTTCGTCAGGCGTTACTTCAGGCTCGACGAGCCCCTCGAAGACGTGCTGGGGTCGATTGCCAAGGACGACGTTATGAGGGAAGCGGTCCAGAAGTTCTACGGGCTGCGCCTCATCCAACAGGAGAGGTGGGAATGCCTCGCTTCGTTCCTACTCGCGACGAACGCCAACATTCCGCGAATCAAGAAGATGGTAGCTTCCGTTTGCGCGACCTACGGAGACCCGTTCGAATTCGAGGGTTCGCAGATGAAGGCCTTCCCGCGACCCGAAATCCTCGCCGAGGCGGAACTCTCAGAATTGGTCAATTGCGGCCTCGGCTACCGCGCCCCATTCCTCAAGCGAGTCGCCGGGGCCGTTGCCTCTGGAAGAATCGACTTCACTGAACTCGCCGACATGGACTACGAAAAGGCACGGGCCGAACTCCTGCGTGAGCTCCTGGGTGAAAAAGTCCTCCCAGGGGTGGGACCTAAGGTAGCCGACTGCGTGCTCCTTTACTCCTTCGGGAAGGACGAGGCGTTCCCCATCGACGTGTGGATTTCAAGGGAACTCGTGAAGTCCTACCCGAAACTGATCCCAAGAAGGATCAGGGCCAAACTGCGCACGGGGGCGAAGGCGAAGCTCACCGCAGCAGACTACAACGAGATATCGAAGGCGGCCCGAGCACGCTTCGGCGGCTACGCGGGCTACGCCCAGCTTTACCTTTACTCGGCGGCCAGGTCTAGGCCGACCGCTTCTCCTTAGTAGTCTTCTTCTTCCTCTGCCTTGCTTTCAGAGGCTTCTCGACCGCAGCGGCGACCTCTTTCTCTACTTTCTTTGCCCCTTTCTTCGCCTTCGCTGCCTCCTTCTCCACCTTGTGGACGACCTCCTTCTCAACCTTCGCGACCTCTGCTTCCATCTTCTTCACCTCTCCAACCTTGGCGGCCTTCTGGGCCGACGCCGCCGCCCATGTGCGAAGGGCGCCCACGTTTGCCTCGAGCGAGCTGCGCCTACGGACATCAACCTGCAATCCCCACCGACCCGCCATGTTTCTTGGAATACCCGAGGCAGCGAGCTCTCTCATCGAGAATCCCCTCCCTGTCCTGGTAACCAATGTTGAATCATGTCTGGATTGAATTGTGGCCAAGGGGACCAGTCCCGGCGGCCTCGCTATCTTCTGGGTCTTGTCCGCCGCGATTCTTTCCCCGTCCTTTGCTTGTTTCTTCCCCTTCGGAGCCAACTGCGCTTTCACAGCCCCATCCACGTCAGGATAAAACGATTGCCTGTGAGGGTCACAGCTTGGGCTTCCTGAGCCCCCACAGCATCGAAATCAGCCCCGCCGCAGTAAGGAGAACCCCGGAGAGTTCGAACCATCTGTTCTTGTAGATCAAGAACGACGGCACAAGAACGGCGTCCACTCCTATCAGCACAAGGGCCAGTCCGAAGACGAAGAAGTTCCCGCTGAAGAGGCTGACCGGAGTGATTACTCTTCCGCTTGGAAGTTTGACTTCGCGAGGCCCAGCGGGTGTTCTTCTCAGACTGGGCAGCCCTCCCTTCATGAGCCCCATCGGGAAGAACATGATTCCGAGAACCAACAGGATGGATGAGGTCCCCTGGGCGGCGCCCGGGTCTGGGCTGGGAATCAGACAATAGCAGGAGTCCCCGGATGCAGTCGGGGGACCATAGAAGAGCACGATTCCGGACGCCCCAAGGATCATGAACACAACCGAGAGGGCCAGGAACTCCGAGTCCAAAGGACGGCTGAAATGTATCTCGCAGCCCACTTAAGCGTTATCTTGCACCAAATCCCCTTCCCTAACCTTTTATAATCTCTAGGAGCCTCAAGGGGTGACGAAAACTTGAACGTAAGAAAAAACAGCGGATATTCACGTGCAATCTCAACAACGGCAGTCGTTATCATTGTGATAGCTCTGATCTTGGTGGGAGCGGTAGCATACTACTTCTACGCCTACCCGGCAACCTCCTCCTCGACCACTTCATCATCTTCAACTTCATCTTCCACTTCGACAACCTCGTCCTCTAGTCTGACTTACAAGGACACGATCATTCTTGGTACCACTGACAAGGTGCAGACGACCATAGATCCCGCGGACGCCTACGATTACTTCGGCATCAACATGATCAACAATCTGGGAGCGCCTCTCGTGGACTTCGCTCCTGGAACCACCAACACCAGCCCGTCAAATCTCCAGCCAGCGCTGGCGACCAAGTGGTCTGGGAGTTCAGACGGACTGACATACACCTTCATCCTCAGGTCAGGATTGAAATATGATGACGGCACTCCCTTCAACTCTACAGATGTGAAGTTCAGCGTCGATCGTGGACTCGCCATCAATGACCCCAACGGAGCGTTCAACGGCCTCGGCCTCTCCTCCATAATCGGCAGCGTAACAACACCCAACGCAACCGCCGTGGTCTTCCATCTGAAGGCGCCCTTCTCGGCGTTCCTTAACATGATGACCTTCGGCATTTTCTATCCGGTCAACCCGGACAAGGTGCCAAAGGTGACATGCAACCCCTGCAACGACGCGACGGGAATCGTCAACTTCACCGCAGGCAACCCGGCAGCCAGCAATCCAAACGGCCTAGGCCCCTACACCCTGACCGAATGGACGAGGACTGGGACCTCTGAAGTGGAGATGACACTCACTGCCAACCCCAACTACTGGAACTATCCAGCATACCCCAAGACCCACACCATCATAATCAAATTCTATCACGACGCGACTTCATTGGCAGCGGCCATCAAGTCCGGCGGCGTGGACATCGCCTACAGGCAATTCCAAACTACAGACATTCAGAGTATGATGACCACTTCCGGGCTGCATGTCTATGCAAGCCCTGGAGCGTTCATACAGTATCTAGTGATTAACCAGCATTCGGCGCCCTACAGCGACATCAATGTGCGGCAAGGCATCGCCGCCGCCCTCAACAGGACGGACCTTGTGGACACGGTGTTCGCAGGGACGGCTGTGCCGCTCTACTCCCAAATCCCACTCGGAATGGGCTACCATATTGACGCCTTCAAGAGTGCCTACGGTGCAGGCCCCAACTACACTCTCGCTACGGCTATCCTGGCGAAATCCGGCTACAACGCCAACAACAAGCTGCCGGTCACCCTGTGGTACGAAACCACCGGGCACTACCCCCAGAGCCCAGATCAGGCCCAGGTCATAAAGCACGACCTGGAGGCAAGTGGGGTCATCTCAGTCACGCTAAATGGCGTGGACTTCTCAACACTACATTCAGACATAAGGGCAGGGAGCGTGACCATGTTCATCTATGGTTGGTACCCTGACTTCATCGACCCATTCGACTACACCACCCCGTTCTTCCAATCATCGGGTTCATCGTGGCTCAATGACGGATACAACAGCTCGACCATGGATGGATTGCTTGCCCAATCACTCACGGCCACCGGTGCGCAGCTCGCCTCTGTCTACACTCAGATCCAGAACCTTCAGGCCACGGACGTGCCCATGATCCCACTGTACCAAGGCGGCGCCAACTGCTGCGGTGCTGTGGCGAAGACCACTGTCGGCG
>DATFYS010000040.1:0-4089 GCA_035314885.1 Nitrososphaerales archaeon
CCATGTCAGTGGCGAAAGGGCTCGCAGAGCGGATACTCTCTCCCGTCAATCATGAGAGGGCGTTCTACTTCTACTCAGAAGTGGGAAGACCCCTCGACGCTGTCGCTCACAGCCTGAAGGAATTCGGCGAGAAGCTGAAGACGGTCGAGGTGAAGTCTCTCCAGTTCCATCTGGAGAGGGGAGACTTTGAGAAATGGGTCTACATGCTCGGAGACGCAGAGCTAGTGAAATCACTGGTCAAGCTCAAGAAGTCCGCCTTCGTCGGGGAGAAGCTGAGGACCGAACTCTTGAGAATCGTGCAGACTCGGGTCAAGCAGCTCCAAAGGTCCGCTACGGTCTAGAGAATCTCATCCTCTCCCGTTAGAAGTGGTAAGCTCTTCCAGCTTCCGGAAGCGATCCTCCGAAAGGTCAGCAGGGAGGGCACGCCATCTCCAGTTTCCGAAAGGTGTTCCCGGATTGTTCATTCTAGAATTTCCTCCAAGACCGAGCACGTCCTGCAGCGGGACGACACAGAGATCGGAGACCGAGCCCATGGCCATTCCCAAGAAGTCGGAGCAGACTGAGCCCGGGGTAACGGTCCGCTTCAGGTAGGCCTGAAGTGCCTCCTTTTCCCGCTGGGTCGCCTCATCCTCGAACCATCCGAGGGTGGTGTTGGTGTCGTGGGTTCCGGTGCATACGAGCGAGTTCTTCGAGTGGTTGGTGGGGAGATGAGGGTTGTCCGAATGACCGTCGAACGCGAACTGAAGGACCCCCATACCCGGAATCCCGAGGGCGTCCCTTGCGCTCCGGACATCGTCGGTTATCACACCGAGGTCTTCTGCGACAAACGGGAGATCGGGAAAAGCAGCCTTGACTGCGTTGAAGAAGGAGGCGGGAAGTGGGACCCATTGGCCGGTCTGTGCAGTACCCGAACCCGCCGGTATTTCCCAGTAGGCCACATAACCCCTGAAATGGTCAAGGCGGAGATAGTCGGCGAGGGTCAGCCCCCTCTTCACCCTGTCTTTCCACCATCGGTACCCCGTCTGTTCCATGCGCCCCCAGTCGTAGACTGGGTTCCCCCAGAGCTGTCCAGTCTTGCTGAAGTAGTCAGGTGGAACCCCACCCACGAAGAACGGCCTCCCGTCTGGACCGACCTTGAAGAGGTCGGGATGTGCCCATATGTCTGAGCTGTCGCGAAGAACATAGAACGGAACATCTCCCAGGATCCTGACTTCCCGCGCCCTGGCGTATGCCATCAAGGAGGACCATTCTTGCTGAAAGAGAAACTGGGAGAACTTCGTTCTCTGCACGTATTCCTCGAGCTTGGTCCTCTCCACATCGAGCACCCCTTTCTCCTTGCGCCTCACCCCTTCCGGCCAGTCGACCCAGGGCCGCCCATGCTCCCTGGTCAGGGCGTCATACAAGGCAAAGTCGTCGAGCCACGGGGCATTCACACCGCAGAACTCTGTGAACCCTGCCTCGCTCCTTGTCCTCTCGAAGCTGAACCTGAACGCGCTCTCCACCACCTTTTCCTTGAATTCGAGGGATTTTGCATAGTCGACCCCTGCTGGGTCCTTCACCGGGGTTGCGCCGGGGAGTTCGTTGAGGTATCCGTCCTGAACAAGCCTCTCGGGGCTTAGAAGGAGGGGGTTCCCGGCGAAGAGCGAATGCGGACTGTAAGGCGAGCCGTGGTCGCCCACCGGCGTGAGGGGGAGGATCTGCCATAGCGACTGCTTCGCTGAAGATATCAGGTCGACGAACCTGTATGCGGTCGGCCCCAGGTCTCCGACCCCCCACGAGGAAGGGAGAGAGGTGGGATGGAGAAGGACTCCGCTTGATCTTCCCATCTTCATCGGCCGGTCTTCCCCCCAATAAGCTCCGAGAATAATGTGGAACCCGGCTTGAATGCAGGGTCGTTTGGGACAGCTCCGCCGAGGATATCGGCGAATCTGGGTTCCAGGTCAGTCCCGGAAACCTCGTTTGCGACCTCCATCGCCCTCGCTGCGAATCTCAGGACCTGCCTGGTTTCAGGGCGGGTGATGTCTTCCCAGAACCAAGCACAGCTGGCGTACATCAGGGCAGAGCACTCGACCATTTCCATGAGCTTCCTGGCCTTCCTTTTGCCACTCCAAGGAAGGCTCTTCTTCAGTAGTCCTTCTAGGTAGTCCTCTGTCTTTTCTCCATTGCCGATCCCCGAGGAACCGAAACCGTTCTTGACTGCATCCTTGTCGACGAAAAGGATGCTCCCTTCCTTTGAATAGACTTCGTCCAGTCGGTCACGGAGCCAGTCGAGGGAGCGGCGTAGGGGAAGGCGCCACTGCTGGTTGTATCCGACTCTTATCTCTGACCCGCAGCCGCAGTTGCTCCTCCATCGTTCCACCCCATGGAAGCAGCTCCAGGAGGTGGGTTCGAGGAGCCTGACCTCCTGTTCTGGGGGAGCAAGAGCCAGGAAGAGGCCATAGTTGGCCAATGCAGAGTTTCCGCTTCTTTCCACTTCACTGAGAGCGCGGGCGAGGGCCAGATGGCCGTTGCGATGATGATGTCCGTAGGTCTCGCCGTCGGAGGCAACGTTCACCAGCTGAGGTCCTTCGCGGCTCGAGAACCCGTCTAGGAGTGCTTTGGACAGGTTGGAACCGCTTGACAGGAGGTCCCCGAAGGCGATCCTGTTCGAGATTCCATCGTCATAGAAGAACACGGAAATCGACCTACCCGAGGGGAGTCCGATCTTGTAGGCCTGCCTTGTGTCGACTCTGCCCCCGGTCACATCGGTCCATCTATCTTCCCCCTTTTTCCTCACCCCTGCCGCCTGTCTTGGAGAGAGGATCGTGAACCTGATGTCAGCCGCGGCGAGGGCTTCCAAGGTATCGGTGTCGACCGCCGTCTCAGGGAGCCACATCCCTTCGGGATACCTGCCGTACCTTCTCTCGAAATCCTCCGCACCCCACCTTGTCTGGGTCCTCCGATCCGCAGGACTGGCGAGGGGCATAATCATGTGGTTGTAGACCTGGGCAATGGCCGAGCCGTGCCCAGAGAAGATTCTGATGCTCTCCCTGTCCGCCTCGAGGATCCGCTCATAGAGTTCAGAGTAATGCGATTCGAGCCAGCGGAGGAGGGTTGGCCCGAAGTCATGACTAATCCGCGCATAGTTGTTGGTCACCTCGACTATTCTCCCATGATCGTCGAGCAGAGGAGAGGCCGAGTTCGAACCATAGCACTCGGAAGATATTCTTTCGTTCCAGTCATGATACGGAGCAGCCGAGGGTTCTCGCTCGACATGGTGGGTCCATGGATTCTCGCGAGGAGGCTGGTAGAAGTGCCCGTGAATGCAGACGAACCGTTGCATTCAGGGCTGCGCCTCGGACTGGAGAATTAAGCTTTCGAGCGCTGTCCGAGATTTATCCCACGGGCTTCAGGAAAAGGCATCCAAGCGGAGGAAGTGTGAGACTGACCGAATACGGGCGGCCATGGGACTGGATCTCTGTGGCTCTGACTTCGCCAAGGTTGCCTATGCCGCTCCCTCCGTAGTCCCTGGCGTCGCTGTTGAGGACCTCCCTCCAATGCCCGCCGATGGGGACCCCCACGGTGTAGCCATCTCTGGGGACCGGGGTCCCGTTGCATACCACCAGGACCGGGTCTTGCCCGGACTTGGACTTCCTCATGAAAGACACGACGCTGTTGTCGGAGTCCCTGTAGTCTATCCATTCGAAGCCGCTGGGAGCGAAGTCCAGTTCGTACATGGCGGGGTCGGCCCTAAGGAATCTGTTGAGGTCCCCCACCCACCTCTGAATTCCGGCGTTCGCATTCTCACCGAGGAGGGACCAGTCCAGTGCTTTATCGTGATACCATTCGTCCCGGACGCCGAACTCGTCTCCCATGAACAGGAGCTTTTTCCCGGGATGTCCGTACATGTATCCAAGCAACAACCGCAGGTTCGCGAGCTTCTGCCAGGTGTCACCCGGGAGCTTTTGCAGCAATGACCCCTTCCCATGGACAACCTCATCATGAGACAGGGGGAGGACGAAGTTCTCCGAATAGTAGTACCACATGCTGAATGTCAGCTCGTCGTGGTGGTACTTTCGGAAGAGGGGGTCTACCCCGAAGTAGTGGAGG
>DATFYS010000041.1:0-7861 GCA_035314885.1 Nitrososphaerales archaeon
CGAGTATGATGCCCAGGATTCTGCCGGGATGCAGCTCCAAACAGTCATGCGGGGCCGACTTCGATATATCAAGTTATGCGGCCCGTCATCCTGAAGACATGCGACTGGGCAATGCCATTAAGGGCGGCTGCGAGTCGTAATGAGGGCAAGCAGATGAACGAGGGCGGGAAGAAGATACCTCTTGCAGTAGAGGTGGTGACGGTGCTGCTCATCCTGTCGATGATCGTCCTGACCTTCTTGACAGGCTATGGGCTCAGGCTGTTGTTGGCGACGGCGACTGGGTATTCGCTAGCCTTCGGCCTGCCTCTGTTGGTCAGGTTGCTCGGCGGGGCGATGGTAATTCTGGGTGTTGTTGTGGCCGGGAGCACCGCGAGATACAGGAAACCAAGGGAGATCCTGGACTCGACGGGGGTGACCCTCCTCAAGCTCTTCGGAAGGGAGCCTCTGGGAGAACGGGGGGCGAGGACTGAGCCTTTCCTGCCGGTGGGTCCCTACCGCTGGGTGAGGAACCCCATGTATCTGGGTGTGGTCATGGGGGTCTTCGGCCTTTGCGTGCTGTTTTCCTCTGCGACTATTCTCCTCTGGGGCCTGGTCGTGACATTGTGGTTCACCTTGGTGCTGATACCATTTGAAGAGAGGGAGCTTGGCGCTTTGTTCGGAGAAAGCTACAAGGCGTACAAGAAGCAGGTCCCGATGCTGTTTCCAACGGGGATGAGATATCGAGCAGAAAGGGCGTGAGAAGAAGCCGGGAGAAGGGTCTCTTCGCCTTCGTAGTCCAGAAGCACCGGGCCAGGGCTCTTCACTATGATTTCCGCCTTGAGGTGGGAGGGGTGATGCCGTCCTGGGCCATCCCCAAAGGGCCGTCCCTAGACCCGGCGGTAAAGAGGTTGGCCATGCCCACCGAAGACCACGACATGGAGTACCGGCACTTCGAGGGGGTCATCGGCGAAGGATACGGTGCCGGGGCGGTGATGATCTGGGACGAGGGGACGTTCACCCCAGAAGTCGAGGAAAGCAGAGGGGTGAGGAGGAAGGTTACCTCTGCTTCTGAGGGTGAGGAGGTCGTCCGCGCTGGGCTCCGCGACGGGAACCTGAAGTTCACCCTGTACGGAAAGAAGCTCCGGGGCTCGTTCGCCCTCGTCAGGACGACAGGCTTCGGCGGGATGAGGGAGGCGTGGCTGATGATCAAGCACAAGGACGAACACTGCCTGGCCGGCTATGACGCCGCCGACTACGACTTCTCGGCTGTCAGCGGTCGCTCCCTGTCAGAGATTTCTGAAAAGGGAAGCTGACACCTCGTCGCCCGGAAAACATGGGGAGGATGCTGCTACGATCCGACTATGATTGAAGTCGTCACGTGCAGCAGCACCTCGTACTGAGCCGCACCGATGTGGAGATGGACCACTAGGACGTTGAAGTCCAGGGGTGAACCCCTGACTGTAGGGCTCAGGGAGAAGGCGCTGAAGGTGAAGGTTCCTCGTGGGTCCGTGGCTGTGGGGCCGCCCGCTATCCCGCTCCCTCTGATGTAAGTCTCCAGGTTGTTCATGAACGCGGTGCCTTTCAGGAATGTGACGTGTTCACTGCCCAGGTCGACAGACCCGGACTTCATGGTGAGGAGATAGCCGTAGGTCACGCCGTTGACCACCTCAAGGGTCATGGTCCCCGATGCCGGACCTACCACCGAAGGGGATCCGTCGGTCATGTTGATGTAGACGCCCGATGTGCTTGTGAGCACGATCGACTCGTGCATCACGACGGAGTTCTGTGACCCTGCGGCGAGGGCCGGCTCTGAGAAAGCGAATGATGCGATTGCGAGGGAAAACGCCAGTGCGACCAGTGTTGAGCGCGTCTTGTTGCTGCGCTTCATTCTCAGGTGGCGGTTATCGAGGTCCGGTAGTTCATCCTGCGTTGTTAAACAGCAGAAAAGAAAATCCGGGATAGATGAGACGCCCGTTCAACTTGGATGAACGGCGAGGCTGGGGCGTTTCAAAAATGTCGTTTCAATAACCCTGCCAGCCCTAGCAGGAGTGTTGATTGGAAGGATCAAGCGGGTCTTGCGGGGCTCCGACAAAGGGGACCCCTCATGGCACATCGACGACCAGCTCCAACCTGACGCCGTCGCGAGGACAGCCCCTGCGAAGGAACGGCCCATCGAACAACCGGATGAGGCTCACGGCGGGGTGTTCGTCCCCGGCGGAGAGAGCGAGGTTGAGCGGCAGGTCGAGGTCGTGAGAGCGGCAATGGCCCAGGGAGGCAGGTTCGGCGACCGCGAGATCCCCGTGCCTTGGCTGAGGAGGATACTGGCTGGCCTTGAGGGGAGGAGAATAGACGAGGAAGCAATGTGGGAGGGAATTGCATCTCCACCACGCAAGGACCCCGCCGAAGAATCCCCCACCTACCAGGAACTCTTCCCGAGTCCAGGGTAGACGAAACCGGCCCGCGAGACGTCAATCGCCTACTCACTTGAAGTGAGCACCGAACGTGCCCTGAGTATGAACGGCCGATGACGTCTTGTTCAAGATATGACAGAAAAGAAAGAGAACGAGGTGGGCACCCAATTTGTTCTTACCCAAAGACTGAGGGCGGCCGCCTACGTGAGCATGAAAGTCGGTTAGAGATCGGGTTGGGGGACTAGACGGCCCTCATCCGGTTGTTCTTCGGATTGTGCTCGACCTCTGCCATCTTCAGGGCCTCCATCACGGGAGGGACGTACATGGCGAAACGGCCGCGGAGCCCCTTCTTCAGACCGTACCAGCCGCCGACGGGATTCTTGGGTGACCGCCCCCAGGCTTCCACGGTTCCTTCCTTCGCTGGCTTCTGCTCGTCGGCGCTTCCCAGTTCCATCCAGTCTCCCTTCTTCTTCAGCATCGCATGCAAATCGTCGAGGCATCTGAGCTGGTAACGGAGCTCCGTCTTCCCGACCCAGACCACCAGCGCTGGCGGGGCCAGGGATTCATCGCGGTAGGCTTTGAACTCAGAAGTCCCCGGTGGGGTCCTCAGGACCCAGGGGTCGTCCTTGGTTCCTTTCGGCAATATTATGGGCGCCCGCTCGGACCGTTTTAAGAGCGCCGCCCGAGGATTCACCCTCAGTTGTTAATTCGCCGCTTCCCTTTGTTCGGAACTCGAAAGGCGCCTAGACTCGACTTCCTGCGATGGATGGCGACTGCCCCGAGCATAGCGACCGGCATGGCGAGTTTATCAAAGGGCTGAGCCCTCGTCCGAACGTATGTCGCAGCCCGAGCGAAGGCTAGCGTCCATCATGTTCACGGATATCGTGGGTTACACTGCCCTCTCCGAGACCAACGAGTCACTGGCCCTCTCCCTGCTTGAGGAGCACAGGATTCTCCTTCGCCCCATCTTCGCCAAGCATGGGGGACGAGAGGTGAAGACACTGGGGGATGGGTTCCTCGTCGAGTTCCCGAGCGCCCTTGAGGCCGTCAGGTGTGCCATCGAGGTCCAGGAGGCCGTCCATGCCCGCAACGTCCGCCTTCCGAGTGACAAGAGAATCCAACTGCGGGTTGGGGTCCACCTTGGAGACGTCGAGCACCGGGACGGGGACGTGTACGGCGATGCGGTAAACATCGCGGCGAGGATTCATGAGCTGGCCGACCCTGGGGGAATCTGTGTGACTGGTCAGGTCTTCGAGAGCATAAGGAACAGCAAGGAGGTCCGCACCGTCCCGCTGGGTCGGCATTCGCTGAAGAACGTGAGCCTCCCTGTCGAGGCGTACAAGGTCCTGCTTCCGGGCGAGACTGCAATCCCCACGGGAGCGCCTTTGGAGCCTACAAGAATCGCGGTCATCCCTCTGGACATGCTCAGCTCCGACCAGCAGGACGAGTACCTAGCCGACGGCCTCACAGAGGAGGTCATCAATACCCTATCGTCGATCGCGGGGCTGAAGGTCATCGCAAGAACCTCGGTGATGAGGTACAAGGGCGAGAAGAAGGGTGCCTCGGAGATCGGCAGAGAGCTGAACGTCGGGACAGTCCTCGAGGGGAGCGTCATGAAAGCGGGGGACAAGATCAGGGTGATCATGCAGATGGTGGACGCGAAAACCGACGAACAGGTCTGGTCGCAGAAATACGACAAGAGACTGAAAGATGTGTTCACAATGCAGAGCGACATAGCAAAGAGGGTCGCAGATGCGCTGAAGGTCAGGCTCGAGAAGGAGCAGAGGAAGCTCATCGAAAGGAAAGGCCCTGAGAACGTCGACGCCTACGTCCTTTACCTCAGGGGAAGGTATCACTGGGGGAAGAGGAACGAAGAGGACCTGAAGAGAGCCATCGGCTACTTCGAGGAGGCCATCAAGAAGGAACCCAACTATGCGCTCGCTTTCACCGGACTAGCGGATTGCTACACACTGATGGGGAGGCACCTGTACATGCCCGTCGACGAGGCGTTCTCGAAGGCCAGGGGGTACGCAAAGAGAGCGCTCGAGATCGACGACGCCCTGGCCGAGGCCCACACCTCCATGGCGGGGATTATGGTCTACTACGACTGGGACTGGAAGGGCGCGGAGGAGCAGTTCAGGCGGGCTGTCCGGCTGAATCCGAGCTACGCAACTGCACACCATTGGTATTCGTTGCTCCTGTTCACAATCGGCCGGCTCAATGAAGGAGTGGAAGAAGCGGAAATCGCCCATGTCCTAGACCCTCTCTCGCCGGTGGTCAGCATGGGGTTGGTTCAGGCGTATCTGTTCGCCGGGAAGTTTGACGAGGCCATCGATGAATGCAAGCGGCACCTGGACATGCATCCGGAGCTGGTCGTCGCGCACGACTTCCTGATTCACCTGCACGTGCAGAAAGGCGCATTCGGGGAGGCGTCCAGGGAAGCTGACACCTTGGAGAAGCTGAGCGAGAGGAAAGCGGAGGCGATGGCTCACAAGGCATACGTCGAGGCCGCTCAGGGATGGAAGGGGGAAGCTAGGAAGCGCATCGAGGAGATCGATGATGGGCCCGGGACGGAGTACTCCAATCCTACCGTCTTCATCACGATCTGGTCGATACTGGGGGACAACGACAGGGCGTATGAGTGGGCAGGGCGGTCGCTCGAAGACGGCAAGATAGCGTTCCCATCATTGAGGTTCAGCCCTGACCTGGTCGCATTCAGATCAGACAGCAGGTACGGCCAGCTCCTGGCAAAGGCCAAGCTTGCCTAGCTCTCTCGAGATTCCATCGTCTCTGGTTGCGATTTAAGTAGCGGGCGCACCTGTCAGGCGAGATAGTTTGAGCCAGAGCCAACCAGGAAGTTACCAGCGCCCGATAGGCGAGCTTTGGGAGATGTGGAAGCCGAAGGTCAGGATGAAGATCTACCCGTTCACATACGCGCAGTATGAAGACATGGAGCGGGTGATGGCGACCATCACCTCATACGACAGGGACGCCTGGGCGGCCGCGTTCAGCGCCATCGCCAAACCCTATGAAACGAAAGCCGCTGAGGCGGAGAAGGCAGGCAACGCGAGCGAAGCCAAGGAGAACTACCTGCGGGCCTACCAGTACTACGCGTTGGGCCGCTATCCCACTATCAATTCAGAGGGGAAGAAGCAGGCCTACCGGAAGGCGCAGGAGATGCTCATGAAGGCATCACGCTACTTCGAAATACCCGTTGTGAGGGTGGAGATTCCATTCAAAGGGAGGAGCGGCGAAGGAAGCACAATCCCCGCATATCTTCGACTGCCCAAGACCGGAACAGCACCATTTCCAGTTTTGGTGACTTGGGGCGGCATCGACGGATACAAGGAAGAGGGGTTGAACGATGAAGCCCTGGGAAAGGGCCTCGCTACTCTGGCCATGGACGGACCGGGGGTTGGTGAGTCGCCCCTCAAGGGATCTGAGGATGCAGAAAGGCTGTTCGCCGCAGTCTTCGACTGGATCGCCACCAGAAAAGAGCTCGACAGCCATCGGATCGGGGTCTGGGGGTTCAGCACGGGAGGGTACTGGGCGGTCAAGGTCGCACATGTCTACAAAGAGAGAATTGCCTGCGCTGTGAGCCAAGGCGGTCCTGTCCATTACGGGTTCGAGCAGGACTGGATGCAGAAGCAGGACAGGGGGGAATATGCTTTCCAGTTCTTCGAGACCATCGCCTTTGCCTTCGGCCTGTCGACCTACGAAGAATGGGTGCAGTACGCTCCCAAGCTGTCTTTGCTCAAACAAGGAATCTTAGACAGGCCCTGTGCGCCCCTGCTGCTCGTCAACGGCATCTATGATTCGGTCTTCCCCATCAAAGACTACTACCTGCTCCTGGAGCACGGGAGCCCGAAGTCTGCGAGGTTCTATGAGGTAGGCCACATGGGGATGACGAGGGACACCTTCGAGACCATTCTGAGCTGGATTACCGAGAGGCTGAGATAGGCACCCTGCGCCTCGGCGTCGCCGCTCGCCCTTTGAGGCGTCTTCTGATCGGTGGCGTTCTCTAGCTTTTCAGCTCTATCGAGAGCATCTTCGACTTCCCGCCGAGGTTCTCGACAGCGTGCGAGTCGCCCTCTCCCCACATGGCGCTTCCCTTCTTCACCTTGACCACTTTCGACTTGCCGTCGGTGCCGGTGGACCTGTACTTGCTCTTGTTCAGGCCGTAGGAGAGGCCCTTGCTGTGGGAGTGCATTCCGACCTTCTGGCCCTTCTTCAGAGTGATCTCAATCACGCGGATCAAGTCGTTCTCGAAGACCACCTTGGCTGACTTCGGGGCCACCTGCAGTATGTGCTTGGCCAACTTGGACTGACTGTTCCCGCATCCGGTATTTTAGGATAAGTTGGTTGGAGGACTAACTATACCTAGCTGCAAGATAGTCTGACATCTCGATCAGCGTGGACCTGGCGCCGCAGTCCCGGACAGAGGCGAGGACTCCCTTGGCTTGGGAGACATACTCCGAACTCCTTTCGCGGGCGTAATCGATTGAACCGTATTTCTGAAGTAGCATTCTGACCCTTGAGATCTCGTCATCGCTGTAGGGTCCTGCCCGGTTGGCGAGTTTCGTAACGAAGTCTTTCTCCTCGGCGGAACATCGCCTGACGCAGTGAATCAGTACCAGGCTCTTTTTCCCCTGGCGGAGGTCCCCGAAGATTGGCTTGCCAAGTATGCGCTCGTCCCCCTGAAAGTCAAGGGCGTCGTCCTGAATCTGGTATGCCATTCCCAAGAGCTCCCCGAACTTGCCGGCCAGGGACGCCTGAGAATCCGATGCCCCTCCTACTATCGCGCCGCCAATCGACGGAGCGCTTAGAAGTGTGGAAGTCTTCAGCCTGATCATCTCTTCGTATTCGCGCTCCGAAACCTCATCCTTCTGTGCCATCTCCAAGTCAAGGAACTCGCCCCAGGTGGTCGACCTGCATGCCTCGCCAAGGAGGTCGAAGAGCTTCGCGACCTTTTCGCTCCCAAGGTAGCGGTATTCAGCGAGCATCTTCGGGACGTGGAATAGGAGGAGGTTCGACGCGAGGATCGCGTTGGAGAGCCCGTACTCCTCGACGACCGACTTCTTCCCTCTTCTCATGGGGGAGTGGTCGATGATGTCGTCCTCGATCAATGCGCTCGCGTGGGCAAGCTCGTAGGCTACGGCGAGGGGGAGCGCGGGCTTGCAATCGTCGCTGAACGCTTCGCACCACAGAAGCGCGAGGATGGCCCTGACCCGCTTGCCCCCTCCTGAAAGCGAGTCGGCGGCAGCTCGCTCGAGGGTAGTCGATGCATTCGGAGGGAAGAGCCCGTCCAGCCTCGAATTCACGCTCTCCAGATACTCGTCTACCCGGGGGATGCTGCGCGAAACAGTCAAGGCCGAGGATTGGACTGAATCTCGGTAATACGTCTATTCACTAATCCGTGTCTCGCCGAGCAAGATTTCGACAAATGGTATAATATGGGCGGGCGGACCATT
>DATFYS010000042.1:0-2145 GCA_035314885.1 Nitrososphaerales archaeon
CGCGATAGCTGCTTATCTCCTGGGAACCTACATCTACTCTCCACAGCTGAACATCGTCCTGATTCCGCTTCTCGCTATCATGGACTTTCGGCATCCGGCGCTGTATCCGTGGGATGGGTTCAACGTCCTCATCATACTGACCTGGTTCCTAAGTCCGAGCTTCGTTCTGGGAGGAGTCTGCAGCGGCGGAGCGACGACATGTCCCACCCTCGCCGGAACCTGGGCGCAGTTGTTTGCCCTGCTTAGGGCCGGCTCCCTGGCTTGGATCTCAATCGCCATTGCCGCTCGGGAAGGGCACTCGTTGACCGGCTGGGTAAGGTCGTTGGTGCGTCGCCCTTCGGCGCCTATAACGGCTAGTGCGACTGTGCCTTCTTCGCCCTGACCCCGGCCACATAACCGGCATTGCATGTGTCAGTGGCTTCGATCGTGAATCCCAAGCTTTGGAGCATGGGAGCAAGCCCCTTGGATGAGCCGTGCCCCTCCCACATGTGAAGGTCGGAAACATGAGGGGTCGTCTCCCACCTCTTTCCGGGCCCAAGCCTCGTCCAAGCCCACCAGATCACCCGCCATGAGAACTTCGGGACCGGAGTGGTGAAGACAGCTGAGCCGCCGTCGCGAAGGATTCGTTTGACCTCCACCAACGCATCAAAGGGCTTGTCGAGGTGCTCGACGACCTCTATGCAGGTGACCAGATCGAATGACGCATCGGGGAACGGGACCTGATACGCGGAACCGACGCTGAACGCCACCCCTCTGTGGACTGCCGAAGCTTCCATGGTGGTGTCTGTGTCGATTCCCATGACATCACCTTCGGGTTTGACGAGCCTGATTGTGTAGCCGTCGCCCGTCCCGACGTCAAGGACCTTCGCACCCTCCCAGCCTGGCGGGAGCAGTCTGCGGACCATCTTCGCCAGGCCCGTCCGCCACCTCCTCGAGAGGAAGTTCGACTCGTAGTAACTTGAGGGAGCTTTCTGCATCGAGGGACGCCGACCCTTGGACTGACAGAACATGAACCTTATTGTCCAATCCAAGGTCGCGACCCAAGATTTCGACTGGGATATTCCAAAGAACAATCAGGTTTCTTTTAGGCGATAGCGAGAATTGGGGGTCAGGAAGCCTTAAATTATGATTCAGGTCCTCATGAGAGCGAGCGACTGGACTTGTATGCAGAAAGACTCACACTGGAAGTAGAGGCTGCTAACCTCGGATGGACGGTCGTCAAGCCTCCTAGGGTCCGCGGGATTTCGGGAGTCGAGCACTCGTTCTCCTTCCTCGCCACCAGCGGCAAAATCAACTACGCCTTCGACGTCTATGACCAGGTGACCGAACTCGAGGTCCTGAAGTCGTACTCCAGGAAGTTCGACACCGGTTCAATCGTCAACATTGTGTCCTCAAAGGGAACCGCCAGTCCCGAAGCGCAGAGCCTTGCCAAGGAATACGGGATGAAGATCCTGACGCCAGAGGAGATAGCGCCGTTCTTCAGATCTGCCCTCATCTCGAACAGTCCCGACCAGAAGGAAGCGAAGAGAGCCCTACTCTCAGCGTAGACCTAGAACTGATACCGCGGTTTTAGCAGTCGCTATAATATTGCGTTGCCTCGGAATTTCAGTGTCCGATTATTACCCTGAGCCAGTCGGGCAGGAAGGCCTTGTCCGGGAAGTAGACGAAGAAGAAGACGACGACCGCTGCGATGTAGATGTAGAGGAGCCATCGGGGGAACCACTTCCGCGTTGCAAAGTAGGCTGCGCCCATGGCTAGAGCGGGGATTGCCGGGACGACGTAGAAGGGATACGTCACCCTCCCACCAAGAAGCAGGAAGAGGTACGGGACGTAGTTCCATAGGAAGTAGGTCAGAACGAAGCCTGCGAACTTGACCTCAGAGCCGAGCGGTGCCCCGCTCCCAGGCTGGGCGAAGCCGAAAGCCTCCAGGCTCTGCTTCGGCCTCCGGTACCCCCTGTAGAGCACATATGCGAGCAGAGGCACCCAGATGAAGACGGTCCAGGTCACCAAGAAGTTGGTTACCCCGTAGTAGGCAAGCTGGACGTAGCTGTACTGTCCGCTCACGCAGACGCCGTTGACGGAGTTGGGGCAGACGCTCACCGAGGTCGAGTAGTAGGCCACAGGCGTGTAGAAGATCAGCCAGTC
>DATFYS010000043.1:0-3636 GCA_035314885.1 Nitrososphaerales archaeon
GCTGGAGGCGGTGAAACTGGGAGTGGACGTGAACTACAGGCGTCTGGAGAAGCTCTCCGGGCTAGCAATGCCAACTACGGCCCAAGCTTAGTTGGTTTGAGCGGAAATCATTCTGTGTGCGTCCACCCGATCCTCTTCATCAGAGACTGGAACCTGGGGTCCCCGCGCATTGTATCGAAGGCGAAATCGCTGTTGGCCGAGACTATGGTCCCCTGGTGTTCGTCGAAAGCTTTCTCGAGCCATTCCATGGCGTCGTCGGGTTGTCCAAGGTTGGCATATGCAGCCGCAATCCCCGTGGCATGTTCACGATTGCGGGTCACTTCTTCAAGCAGTATCTGCAACAGCCTCCTCAGTTCGTCCGTCTTGCCGGCCTTCGCGTAGGCATAGGCCAGGTCCACTTGGGTCACTGAAGCTTTCGTCGACGCCGCTTTGACGACTTCGCTGAGGCCAAGTTCCAGCTGCCCCTTTCCGAGGTGTGCCAACCCCAAATTCCCTATTGCATACAGGCTTCCAGGGTCGAACTCCAGGTATTTGGTGAACTGCTCGATGGCCTCGTCAAACAGGCCAGAATAGAGGTAGATCGTCCCCGCATAGCCCCTTCCCCTGCCCGAGGCAGGGTCCAATTCCAGGCCTCTCTTGATTTCGACGACTGATTCGTCAAATCGTCTGTCGAAGTTTTTCAGAAGCGCACTGTTCCCTATGGCCTCGGCGAAGCTTGGACGAAGCTCAACCGCGCGGTTGAATTCTCTTTCTGCCCTCGGGAAATCCCAAAGGTAGTTTCTGCACACCCTTCCCATGACGCAGTGGGCCTCGGGGAGCTCGCCATTGAGGGAGAGGGCTTTTTCTGCGTTCAACTTTGACTTCTCTCCTGCTTCGCGCGACGGCATCATTCCGAAGAAGCCCATCTGATCATAGCAGTGTGCCAGAAGGGCGTAGGCCTCAGCGAAGTTGGGGTCGTTGGCGACAGCTTCCTCGCAATGCAACTGGGCCGTCTTGAGGTTTTTCGGCTCACCGAACGCCTTGTTGAAGTAGTAGATTCCCTTCAGATACAGGGTGTACGCCTCGATGTTAGAGGTTGGTGCCCTTTCCAGCTTCCTCTTGTCCTCTGACAGCAAATGGACTTCAAGGGCCTCCGCCACCTGCTTAGCCACGTCGCTCTGGATGACGAAAATGTCGTCCAGCTGCTTGTCATAGTTCCTCGCCCAGGCGTGACTTTCCGTCTTCCCGTCTATCAGCTGCACAGTAATCCTTACCTTGTTGCCCGCCTTCCTGACGCTACCCTCAACCAGAGTCCCGGCGTTGAGTTCCTTTGCTACTTCAGATGCCCCCTTCGAGCCCGTTTTGTACTTCATGACAGATGTCCTGGCGATTACTGAAAGCCCGCTCACTCCTGAAAGGGAAGTGATGAGTTCCTCAGTCATCCCATCAGCGAAGTATTCGTCGACGGGGTCAGGGCTCATGTTGGTGAAGGGCAACACGGCGACCCGCTTCTTGTCGAGTACCGGGATCCCCGAAGGTCCCTCCCTCTCCCAAGGCATGGCCATCTTGTATACTTCCAACGGTTCGGTGACGTTCTTCAGCGACCTCGCGCCGAGGCTGGACAGTTGAAAGTCGACCTTGCCCCGTACCTGGTCGTAGACCTGCTTCGTCAGACAGACTCCGCCGTCTTCTGCCAACGGCTCTATTCTCGACGTTATGTTGACTGCGTCTCCCGAGATGTCTCCCTGGCTCTCTACTACCTCCCCCACGTGTATGCCAATCCTGATGTGTATCCTTCTGTCAGATGCGAGAGAGAAGTTGAACTCTCGTATGGACCGCTGGATGTCGTAGGCGCATCTGACAGCGTCGACTGCGTTAGGAAACTCAACGAGGAAAGCGTCTCCTATTGTCTTCACCTCTCTTCCGTTGTGTTTGCCAAGGATGGGTCTAATCACCCTCCGCTGTTCTTCGACCAGAGCAAGGGAGAGCGACTCGTCCCTCTGACCGAGGGCCGTGTAGCCAACCATGTCAGTGAACATGATTGCAGCCAGTCGGCGTTTACCCTGAGACAACCTGTTGCACAGGTTCACCTTTCAACGGCGATAAATCCCTTGTGGGAAGGACACCTAGCCCGGCGTAGAGCCTGTGCTGCTGGTCGGGAGGGGGAATCGTGTTCAGTGCTTAAGAGACGATGCCTCGGAATAGGTGAAGCTATGACCCGATGGACCGTCGAAAGGGTAGTACACTTCGAACCCGGAGAGCTAGTCAAGGACGGGTTCGTGCATTTCGGCTTCCATGACAGATCGGGGAAACACTACCTGCTGGAACATCAGAAACACTTTCTCGGCCTCATAGACACTGAAGACAAACTCGCGTGGACCGTCGCATCGCATGAGGTTTTCGAGGGTGTTCCGAACATCAGGGCTGAAATTCAGTATCCGATCTACATCGACAGCTTGCCCGACGGGAGGCTGGTGGTGTCGAACTTCGGAGACGGGCGGCTCTTTCTGGTTGATGCCGCCAAGATGCATGCAGAGATCTTTGTGGACGGTCCTTCACTCGGGATCAGGCACGCGGGCAACTGCGTAGTCGACGATGAAGGCTGCGTCTGGCTCAACGAAGTCGACGGATGCAGGGTGTGGCGGTTCGACCCTTCTGGCAGGCCGATTCTTGTGCTCGGGAATGCGGAGCCCGGCTTCCAGGCGAATCCCGTGGACTTCGGCAAAGCGAGGTTCAACTGGATCTATGACATCCGGAGAGGCCCCGATAGCAAGATCTACGTCTTGGACAGCAAGAACTTTGCGCTCCGGGTGATAGACTTGGCAGAACGACAGGTAAGGACGATTGCTGGGACAGGCGGGGTCGGGTACAGTGGAGACGGCGGTCCGGCCACGCAGGCCACCTTCGGGAGCGACCCGCAGGCCCAGTTCGACGGACCGATATCTCTCTCGCTGGACGAAGTCGGGGACGTGTTCGTCGGAGACCGTTTCAATCATGTGGTGAGGATGATTCACCGCGGGTCAGGAATCATAGAGACGATTGCCGGAAAGAGGGTGGCCGAAGCCAACAGGATGAATGATACCGGCGAATCAGATCCCCTCAAACTGAACCTTCCAGAGATCAGCAGCATGGACCACTACGGAGGACGTCTGTTCGTTCCCACGGACCTCGGCTCAGACGGCAGGGACCTCGCAGTCCTCCGCAGGCTGCCTGGCTGAGGCAACTCTCAGCTACTTTGCCCGAGTACAGGTCACGCTGTATCCGCCTCCGGGCCACTTCCACGCGCCAGAGTAGCTGTTGCCGTCGCCGCTGAACCTACCGACGAACCGGTTGTTGGAATCTTTTTCCCCAAACCAGATCCTGTAGGTGTCTCCCACCAGCTCGTGTACGTAATCGAGGGTCAGCCCGTCGTTCGAGCTGTAGAAGCGCGACCTGATTTCTTTGCTCGGCTTCTCGCCGACGCGTTGCAGATGTCCGATGACCTCTATCCCTTGGATTCTGCGTCCCCCGTACCTCATGTCAACATGTTGCACGAGGAAGTGACGTCCTTTCAGCCATTCGAACCTGTTTCTGCCGGTGGCGTCGCCCGTCAGTTCCCATGAACCCTCGAGCCTGTCGAACGCCTTCAGGTCGAGATTTGGTCTGGCTTGCACGAAT
>DATFYS010000044.1:0-3251 GCA_035314885.1 Nitrososphaerales archaeon
GAGAGAGTTCCTAGGCTGAGTCGGCCGCGTCCTTAGCCGCCAGTCCCCGTGGTGGCCTCGACCTGGACAGCGGTCGTGTTCCCGCCAACCGTGATTCCGACACTGTAGATTCCGCTGCTGTTGCCCAAGATTACTGTCGCTGAGGCTTCGCCGTTAGTATCCGTGTTTACTGCGGAAGGAATCACCGTCCCGCCGCCTCCCGATCCACTGATGCTGAACTGGACCAGGACTCCGGTCGCGGGGCTTCCATCCGTCTGGTTGACCACAACTTCGAGAGGGCTTGACATCGGAAGCCCCGTGAGCCCCTGCTTGGAGTAAGAGACGATCGAGTAGGAGTAATGGGGCCCCGCAGCCGAAATGGCGGGAGTGACGAGGGCGGCCCACGCCACGAAGGCGATTAGCACAAGGATCAGGCTGTGCTTGATCCCATGTTTGATTTTTCCTTCAGAGATTTTCCCGATCACGAGCCCCCCGAGCACACCGTTCAGAATCAGCAGGTAGAAGAGGTCCCGCTCGAGAGGGACGCTGCCTATGTCTGCCCCCGCGAGAAGGCTCCCGGTGAACGAGGACGAACCCAGCAGGGATATTTGCGAAAGCTCCGGGAGGAATTGGACTACCAGGATGGCACAGAGGGCGATCAGAACCACCTGCCCCACGTAGAGGATCAGGGTGTACTGGCTCAGACCCGCCCTCTTCTCCCTCTCGATGTTGATGAAGGTGCCCATGTCCGCCGATGCCCTCTGGATCAGGTTCGAGACCCCTCCCCCACTGTATGACGCTTGGATGACCAAGTCGACGTACCGCGCAATGAGAGAGCTCTTTAGGGTAGTGGCAAGGTTCCTCATCGCCTGCTCGAAGGTGTACCCCATCTGCATCTGTTTTGCCGCCACCTTCACCTGTCTTGTTATCGACCCGAGACTCCCCTCTGCAAGCGTGTTCACGGCCTTGATGGGGTCGATGCCTCCCCTCACGAGCTCCGACATCTCGAAGAGGAAGTCTGCGAAATCGGCTTCGTACCTCCTCCGCTTCCTTTCTGCCAGCGTGGAGTCTGCCGCGTAAGGGGCAAGCCCCACCACGAGGGACACTACCAATACGAGGTCAAAGTTATGGGGACTAGGCGGGGGCGGGAGGTTCGAGACCGCAGGCGCGGTGGTCGAATTCCCGAAAAGCTTCTCGAATTGCTGCAGTCTAACTTGGGCAGCGCTGGCCGTCGGCGCAGCCTGGCTGACGGCTGACAGGTTCGGCAGCGGCGCGAACCCGCTGTAGAGTGCGAAGCCCATGATCGTTATGGCGATTAGCGCGGGGGCAAGAAGGGTGAAGTAGGTCCTCTTGACCCTGTATCTCACCCTTACCTTAAGCTCGAGGCGCTCCCGCCAGCCAAGGGCCATCAGGTCGTGTCTCCTGAGAACTTCAGCTCCAAGAACCCCAAGTACACAATGTTCACGAAGGGGACGACGAAGAAGGCGAAGATCAGCATCACGTCCTGAGTATTGAGATAGGGGACCACCTTGACTCCCAGCGACCCGATAATTATTATTCCGATGACCCCCATTATTACGGCCACAATCACGCCCCCGACGTACCCTTCGCTGTACGCAGCGAGGCTGTCGACGAACTGCTTTAACTTGGCCTTCCTCTCTTCGAACAAGTTCTTCGACTCCTGCTCGCAGTAGCTCTTGAGGCTGCCTCCCGAGACGATGATGTTCGAGATTCCTATCAGGATGTCGTGAAGGTTCTCTGACGGGGTGTTCAGGGCGATGAAGTTGATGGCTGTGATTACGTCTTCGCCGAGCACTTCAAAGCGGTAGACAATCTTGCGGAATTCCGTCGAGACGGGCCCGAACTCCTTGAGCGCGACGTGTCTGAGGACCTCCACCGGGTTCATCCCTGCGCTCGAAAGGGTCGCCATGTATGCTAGGACGAAAGGGAGGGCAGAGTTGATCTTCACATTCTTGGAGCCGACCCTGTTTGTAGTGATTATCGGAAAGGCAATCAGAGACATCGCTGCCGCAGCCCCAGTTATCGACAGAGTCAGGATTAATCCGAGACCTGTCTGATATACATAGGTGAAGAACAGGTAGGAGCCGACGAAGGAGACCACGGTTGCAATGACACACGTCAAGGCAATCGTCCCGACGAACATCCCAGGCAACATCTGCATGTCTGCCTTGTAGAGCAGTTCGACCAGGCTTTCCCTCGGCTTCCTGTCCACCCACCTGAAAAACCTGTAGGCGAACCTCTGGTAGCTCCCACTGATCATTTCGCTGCGTTGCTCCATGAGACCTCGTAAGCGCCCTGGAAGGGCACCGCGGTCGTCAGTGTAGCCTCAGCGAGGAGACGGTCCTTGTCAAGGTAGTATTGCCTGACGAGGTCGGTCACAGCTCTGTAGTTGGTGATCCCCTGGTCCTTCATCCGTTCCAGGATTAGCGTCCTGTTATCCACCTCCCTCTGGAGGGACTCGAGGGGGACTCCAGTGCTCTTGCTCAACTTCTCCAGCTGGAAGGACCTTCCGCTGTAGTCGATTTCGTCCTTCACCGGGTCCCACCTGAAGACGGTGTTTGTCACGAGCTCCTTCGTGGTCGGGTCGACGCCGAGGATTTCGACGATTTCCCTCACCCTCCTCACCTTCTCGTCCCCCTTCCGCACGGCTGCGAGGAAGATTACAAGGTCTAGGTTTGCCATCATGACCCGAGGAACGTTCATTGGCTGCGACTCCACCCTTGCCAGCAGCTCGGGCATCGAGGCGGCGTGTATCGTGCCCATGGTCGCGTGCCCGACCGAAATCGCCTGGAACAGGGTGTACGCTTCCTCGCCCCTGACCTCGCCGACAATGATAAACTCGGGCCTCTGCCTCAGGGCCGAGATGAGGAGGTCGAAGAGGCTGATGTCGCCCGCGCTCTTGGTGGCAGGCCCGATGCCCGATATCCCCGAGATTCCCGACACCGCGGACCCGGACTCGCCGAACCCCACCCTGGTCACCGCCTGAATCCAGTTGGGGTGGGCCAGGTTGATCTCTGGAGTGTCCTCCACCGACACGATCTTGCTCTCGGGCTTGACGAGCATGCTTACAGCATTCAGGAGGGTCGTCTTCCCTGCGGCCGTCCCGCCCGAGATGAGCAGCGACTTGCCGTATTCGACCAAGACCCAGAGAAAGGCGAACATCCTCGCGTTCGCTGTCTGCAGCAGCATTATCTCCACCGGGGAAATCGGCTCGCTCCGGAACTTCCTGATAGTGAACGTGGAGCCCTTCT
>DATFYS010000045.1:0-3122 GCA_035314885.1 Nitrososphaerales archaeon
CCCCCGGCAAGAAGGATGGCCCCTATGATGATGCCAGCCGTCGTGGTGTTGCTGGCTCCCGGTCTCCTACTCCCCAGATTCAACGTCTCTTCACGTGGCCGCGCATCATCTTTAAGGGCGGAGTACAGTTCTCTTGACTGAGAACGCAGTGTTTCGCCCACGGCACAGGCGCAAGCCGTATAACATTTCATCAGCAATCCAGCCTCGTAGTGCTGCCATTCGCCGAGAGCTTCCTCGCCTGGGCTTCTTCCACCGCAGTCCCTGCTCTCGTCGGACTTGGATTGATCACGGTGGTCGGAAGGAGGACGTCGCCCAGGTACGTCGCCGCCTTCGCGCTAGGAATCTTCTTCTGGTTCTTCGTCGACACGATAGAAGGTTCGGCGAATCTCGACCTCAATGCCGGCTTTGCGGGTGGAGTGAATCAGGTTGCGATGGTGATTCTTTTCGCCGCTGGCGTACTTCTCTTCCTATGGGCTGATGGGGATCTCTTCTCCCTATCTGAGGCTTCGCCTGATCGTGGTCTAATCATACCACTATTGGCAGCGCTCGCAATTGGAATCCACGGGTTCGGGGAGGGCACGGCGTTTGGTTCGACCGCCGCTCTCACGTCGGGCACCTCACTCTTTGATGCATTCGGGGGAGTCTCCGCCGGTGCGGCCTACGCCCTCCACAAGATGTTCGAGCCGATGATGGCAGGGGCCCTCTACGTGGTGTGCTCCAAGGGCCGCCCCGGAGGAGTAGGCATTCGCACCAAGGACCTTCTTCTCATGGCGTTGCTCTTTGTGATTCCTTCACTCATCGGGGCGATAACGGGATACTTCATCTCCTACGACGCCACTTACTTCTTCGCCCTGGGCACAGGGACGTCAATCTACGTGGCTCTCAGACTGGCGAAACAGGCCCTTCAGACGCCAGCGGCACCCGGACGCCAGGAGTCGCTGAGGACGTCACTGGCTTTGATACTCGGTTTCATCCTGATATACCTCGCGGCCCTCCTCCATTCGTAGGGCAGGGAGCTCAGCTTGAGTGGGAGTCGAAAGACATTGCTGGTTGTCGTTCTGGCTGTCATTGTGATAGGATTAGTCGTGTCTTCAGCCTACTTCCTTTACGGCCGCGGAGCCCAGTCGGGAACGGGGGGATTGCCGCCCTACTGCACGAAACCGACGGGCGGCTACCTGATTGTCGCCAGCGCGAAGGGGTACAACGACAGCGTCGACCACGGGGTGCCCGCCAATTCATGGCCGGTAATCAACGTCCAGAGAGGCTCGACCGTGACAATCACCGTATGCGATACTGACGCTCAGGCGCACGGCTTCCAGGTGACCCACTACTTGGACAACAAGATAGAAACGGTGTCTCCGGGTCAGGCGATTACGGTGACGTTCGTCGCAGACCAGACTGGGAGGTTCAAGATCTACTGTTCCATCTTCTGCACCGTGCACTGGGCGATGCAAAGCGGTCTGCTTGTCGTTTCGTGATTGAATGCTTAGGTCGGCTACTACCGACTAGGAGCTCGGCCCCTTGCAGCCGGAGGGGGGTACTCCATCCCGATCTGAACCTTTCTCCTTAGGTTCTTTCCAAGTTCCTCCTCTACTAACTCCAACCCGACGTCTATTGACGAAGAGATACCTCCGCCGGTGGTCACCCTGCCGTCTGTGACCGTCCTCCTAGGGGTGGCCGTCGCGCCAGCAGGCCCGAGTTGGTCGAGGTGCGAGTGGTGCGTCGTGGCACGCCTCCCTTTGAGCAAGCCCGCCTTGCCTAGTATCAGTGCCCCCGTACAGACCGACCAGACCCTCCTTCCCTGTCCATACGACTTCCTCAGCGCGGCCAGTACCTGCCTGTTCCTCATCAGCAGGTCCACCCCGGTACCCTGCGAAGCTCCGCCACCGGGAACAAAGAGGAGGTCGTGCTCCCGGAGCTCGGACAGGGTCAGGTCAGGCACGACCCTCATGCCCCCGTGGCACGTTATGGGGCCCTCCTCCGTTCCCACGAGCTCCATCTCGAAGTACCGGCGTCCCTTCACGCTGTTCGCGACTGCCAAAGCCTCCAGGAAACCAACGAAATCGAGCTCCTCTACGCCGGGGAAGACGAGAATCGCTACCTTCAACGTCGAACCGATCGCGCGAGGAAGTGATAAGGTTGCCCGACAACGTGTGAGAGGGGCGCGCTCGGGAAGGGTTGGGTTCCTCAAAGACCTATAGGGACGGAGGTGCCATCATCAATCGACTTGACCTCCGTTGTTCCAGGCACCCCAGAAGCAGCTATGACCTCCTATCAGAGCCGGATCCTTTCGCTCATTCGCAGCAAAGGGGGGTCCCACACTGGCTCCCAATTGGAGGGTGACTGCGTCAAACGAGCCGGAATCTCATCCGAAGAGACAGGGTGGAGGAGGAGTCGCAGCGTGTTCTATTCGAATCTCCGGATACTGTGCGAGCAGGGAAGAGTTGAGAAGTTCGAGCTTGTTCACTACGTTGGCATGAAAACGCAGGTCGGCTATAGAATCAAGGAATCGACCGGCAGCCCCTAAACCCGCCAGTTCTTGCCAGTGGCTTTCCGTCGCAGTCGTGCGCGCAGTAGCGACCTGCCTTTCCCGTTGACCGCAGTCACCTTTCTCAGGATTTCTTACAACAGTCGCCTCCTGCTGCCAGCTGCAGAGAAATCAGTATGCGGTCGCCGGGAACACGAAGCCTCAGCAGTAGATTTGCGATACATGCAGATTCCGCTAGTTTGAACAGGATGGGTCGGCTCCGAACCGAAGTCACTCTTGTACTTCTTCAGACGGGAATTCGGGCAGAACGGCCGCAGTTGTCCCCGTCGCTAGGACTTCGTGGAAGACTGTGCCTTGGAAGAGGTCAAGTCCGAGAGCTTCCCCATGAACCAATCAGTGGAGTAGCCCGAAAGAAAAGTGACGATGAAGAGCACGTCGGTCTGATTCCCACTCGTCGTGCTCGCACTCCCACTGGTCAGAGAGAGGAGGCCTACTCCAACGAGCATGTAGGCCAGTACGCCGAACATGAGACCTACGAAGGGGAGCACGATGTACCAATCGCGGCGGTAGCCTAGCACGACGCCATCATCTTTGACGTCGGAAACGACGTCCACGAATATCTGGACACACGCAC
>DATFYS010000046.1:0-2225 GCA_035314885.1 Nitrososphaerales archaeon
CAATAACCACGGAGGCGAGCGCCAGCGAGCTCCCGCTTGGGCCAGTCCCAAACGCTATGGGGAAAGGCCCCAAGAAGACTACGCCCCCAACTGACGCCTGACCCTCCCCCGCCGCATTGATGATCAGGACGAGCATCCCTGCCAGGATGATGGCGATCCCCGCCGCCAGTAGTCTCTGCACTTCCTACACCACGTAGTAGATCAGGCTCAGGACCACGAGAACGATCGCAAGGACTATGGCCACCGCGGCCCACTTCGCGTCGGACCCGAACACTATCGGAATTGGTCCCACGAGGACCACGCCACCCCCCTTCACCTCTCCTCTCCCTCCCGATGAAAGCAACGCCACTGCGACGACACCGAAGCCCACCAAGATGAGAGCAATTCCAAGCAACGCGAGGTCCAATCCGTCCAGAAACCAGCCATTTCGCGATAAAGGTTTTTGGCCGACGACTCCACAAACTCAAGCGAATGGCCGAGTACCGCTGGTGCGAAAAGTGCATGATGCGCACGGAGCATATAGCCGTCGTCGACGGGAGGGACTACAACCCCCGCGGCAGAGGGATGTACAAGTGCACGAGATGCGGCAGAGTGAAGTCAATGCGCCATCTGCGCCCCAGCTCTGAGATTGGCTACTAGACGGCAGCCCGCGGTTTCGCCTGATTCATCGCCTTGCTCGCGACGTCCTTCCCGTACTTCCACGCTACGACCTCCGCCATGATGCTGAGGGCGATCTCGGAGGCTGTCACTGCCCCTATGTCCGCGCCGACAGGGGCCCTGAAGGATTCTAGGAAGTGCTCGTCAACGTCAAGTTTCTTGAGCTTCTCGACATCATCTTTGACCCTCTGGCGGCTGGAAAGCATCCCAACATACCTCAGGTTGAACTTCGACAGAGCACAAAGGACCTCCACGTCTCTTTCCCCATGTGTCAGGACTATCACGGAATCCGAGCCCGAGAACTCAAAAGTCCCTGGGTCGTAATTGACGTCCGTAATCAGGACGTCAGGTTTCTCGCTGAGCACCGGGCTGTGGTCGATCACGACAACCTCGAAGTCGAGGCTCTTGCCCAGTTTCACCAGTGCATCCTCCACTTCGTCTTTCCCACCCTGGCCGATCAGTATCAGCCTCTGCTGTGGAAGGTAGGGTTCGAGATAGATCTCCAGGGCCCCACCGCAATTCGTTTCGACATGAATCTCGTTTTCATCCTGACTCTTCAGGACTGCGCCGACGGAGTCTTCGACGCTCTCAAGGAAGACCTTGACCATCCTGGGGCTCCCGGTCCTGATCGCCTTCTTCGCTACGTCTGCTATGGCCGACTCTGGGCAGACCCCTCCCAGGGTCCCGTAGACCACCTCTCCTTTGTTCGAGATGATGACCTTGAACCCTGGCTTTCCAATGGAAGAGCCTTCGGTTTTCACCACGGTTGCGACGGCAAACGGGACACCTTTCCCAACCATGGTATCCAACTTCTTTGCAAACTCAGCCTGTTTCATTGGCATCCGCTGACCCGCGACGACCCCGCCTTCTTATTTACCCTTGGTCTCGACTTGGAACCAGGCCATGATAGCGGCCATCGTGCTGGCGGCGGGCATCTCTGCTCGGATGGGAAAGCCGAAGCAGACGATCCCTGTGTCAGGGAAGCCGATGCTCGAAAAAGTCCTCGAAATCTACAGGCACGCCGAGGTTGACATGGTGGTTGTTGTGTTGGGGGCGCACGCAACGCAGGTGAAGAAAGGTGTGAAATTCCAGAAAGAAACAGTCGTTCTCAACACACTCTACAGGAACGGGATGAGCGGTTCGCTTAGGCTCGGCCTCAGGGCAGTGGAAGAGGTGGCTGACGCCGTGATCGTGGCCCTCGGCGACCAACCTTTCCTATCACCGGACACCATCAAAACTCTGATCCAAGTCCATTCGAGGACCAAAGCCCCGGTCGTCGTCCCCGTCTATCACGGCACGAGGGGAAATCCGGTCATCTTCGACAAAAGTCTCTTCCCGGAAATCAAACGGATAAGAGGAGACAGGGGAGCGAAGTCGGTTGTAGAGCGCCACCGGGACAGCCTGCAGGAGGTGGCCGTCGAGGACAGAGGGGTCCTGGCTGACATTGACACGCCTTCAGACTACGTGAAGGCCACTTCACGAAGAGGATAGCGGGTCACTCTTCTCAATTCTTATTAGAGCGGCATCTCAGAATACCATAATGTCGGTTCGTAGAGATTACATCTCGG
>DATFYS010000047.1:0-6085 GCA_035314885.1 Nitrososphaerales archaeon
CAGACGGGCCATCCGAGGATTCCGGTGTACGACCCGGAAAGAGACCAGTATATCGGAGCCGTCACGTTCCACACGATGGCCAAGGCTATGTCAAGAGAGTTGATTGATTCGAAGATCCACGACTACATGATTCAGCCGGCCCGAGTCTCAGCGGAGGAGAGCCTCCCCTCCGTCATGGAGAAGCTCCAGGATGCCGGGACAACCATTGCATTCGTCTTCAACGGGGAGCGAATAGCGGGAGTGATCACGCTCTCTGACATCATCGAACAGATCCTTGGGATCAAGGTCTGAGCATCAGACCTGCGGATAGGCTACTGGCCTTCGGCTTTCTTCGGCGACGCCAGGGAGTTCAGTTCGTCGAAGGTGATTGCGCCCTCGGTCAAGGTCTCATAGGTCCCCTTTTCCAGGACCTCCCTGCTTGCCCGTCTCAGCAATCCCATCGCTGCGTAGGACGCGCTCGGGCCGAAGCTCACCCTCGCCACCCCGAGGCGTTGCAGCTCTGAAACAGGTGGGAGGCCTTTCCTGACCATCACGTTGATGGGAAAGTCCAAGGCCTGGACGTACGCCGCTATCGACCCGGCATCCACCAGCCCCATCGGGTAGACGCAGTCGGCTCCGGCGTCTCTGTAGGCGACCCCTCTTCGGATTGCCTCTTCGAGCCTGGCGTCCTGCTCACCGGGGGCGAACCTGAACGCGTCGGTTCTGGCGTTGATCACGAACGGAATCCCGGTCGTTCTCTGGAGGTTTTTGAGTGCTCGAAGCCGCGACAGCTGTTCTTCCACCGAGATCAGTGCCTTGGTCTGGTGGACGAAGTCCTCCAGGTTCACACCGACGGCTCCCGATGCGATGACTCTGGCTACAGATGTGGAAACTTGGGACGGCATGGTCCCAAACCCTGCTACCACGTCTGCGCTGAGTGGGACCGTCAGGGCCTTGGCGATTCTTCCGACGGCCGATGCGAGCTCTTCGATCCCAATCTCTTCTCCATCGGGGTATCCGAGTGAGACCATCAGACCCGCGCTGGACGTCGCCACCGCCGGGAACCCCTCGTCCTCGAAGAGCCTCGCGCTGGGCACATCCCATGCGTTCGGGAGGACAAGAATCCTCTTCCGGTCGTGCAATGCCCTGAAGTCTTCTGCTTTCTCTGTCTGCGACTTCATACGGTCTGTATCAGTTGTCGGTGGTGATAAAACCTTGCGCGTGCTATCCTGAAGCGTACTTCTCAACGAGCTGTTGAACAGCCTTCAGCGGGACGGCTCCGCTCCCGAGAAGCACGTCGTGGAACTTCCTGATGTCGAACTTGCCAAGTCTTCTCCGGGCTTCCTGCCGGAGCCTCATCATCTCCAGTTGTCCCGTCTTATATGCGAGGGCCTGGCCAGGCCAGGTGATGTAGCGGTCCACTTCGTTGACTATGTTGTTCGCAGCCAGCTCCGTGTTCTCGACCATGAAATCGATTGCCTGCGCTCTCGTCCACCCCATCGCGTGCATCCCCGTGTCTACGACCAGGCGGCACGCCCTCCACCCGTCATAGGAAAGGACGCCGATTCTGTCCACGTCCGAAGAGTAGAGTCCCATCTCATCCGCGAGGCGCTCAGAGTAGAGCCCCCACCCTTCCACGAAGGCGGTCACCCCGCTGTTCTTCCTGAATTCAGGGATTCCTTCCAGCTCCTGCGCGATGGCGATCTGAAGGTGGTGTCCTGGGATCGACTCGTGGTACGCGAGCGCTTCGGCTTCATAACGGGGTCTGGTTTGCGGCTCTGAGGTGTTGATGTAGTATCGCCCCGGTCTGGACCCATCTTCAGCAGGCCCGCGGTAGTAGGCGATGGTCGAGTGCTTCTCTTCGTGCTCCCCCATCCGGACGACTTCGCAGTCGGCCTTGGGGAGCCTCCCGAACCATCTGGGGAGCGCCTTCCGTGCCCTGTCCAGGGCCTCTTCCGCCTTCTCCGCCACCTCGTCGCGGGTGGAGAAGTACAGCGCGGGATCCGTCCTCAGCCGCTTCTGAATCTCTTTTCGGTCTTTGAGCCCAAACACCTTCCCTCCCAGTTCAACCAGTTCCGAGTTTATCTTGGCCACTTCATTCATCCCTGTCTGGTGCAGCTCTTCAGGGGTCAGGTCCAGTGACGTGTGCACCCGAATCAGGCGCGCGTACGCCTCTCGTCCTCCAGGAACGTGTAGTATCCCTGGCTTCTCCTGTGGCCGGGCCTTCGGCAAGACCTCGGACTCCAGGAACTTCAGGTACCTGACGAACGAAGGGCGGACCCCGTCCCTGACCGCCTTGGCGAGCCCATCCCTGAATTCGCGTCTCTGATCCTCCGACCAGTCATCGTGTGGAACCCCCGCCGGCCGCAGCATGGACCACTCACCATCAGGTTTAGCCAACGTCTGACGAATCTCGTCTGCGACCTTGTCCACGCAGGCCTGGATGGCCACCTTCCCGTCTGAGAGCCCTCGAGCGAGGTTGGCGACGTGGTCGTTCAGATAGCCGCTCATCACTCTCCATCGTTTCACCATCGCCAGGCCCTCATCGAAGGTCCGCACCGGTTGGTAGGACTCGACATTGGAGAACTCGATCTGGGGTCCTCCAAGAGGGTCAACGGTCCATTCCTCCAGGCGGCAGAGAGAATAGTCAAGGAGCGACCCCACATCAACGAGGAGCGCCGTTCGCGTCAGCCTGTCACCCTCGGATAGACCTACCTCCGAGATCGAGTTGCATCTTCTGATAGTGGAGCGGTATCCCTCCTCCCGCCGTCTGCGCCCCTCCGGCGTTATGTCTGGGAGTCTGTCGTCGTGGCGCCGATCTCCGAGCTGTGTGGCGTTCAGGGGCTCATCAGCCATTCGCATCTCCCAGTATTCAGCGGCCAACCGTTCTATTGAATCGGCTCCGGCATTCGTACCCATGAGACAGCACCCTACCCTATCAGTTGCTTTACCCGGTCCATGATGTCTGAAGCGTAGACGGTGCTCCCGCAGTAGCTGCACTTGACGAGGCTCCCGTTCTCAGGCATCGTCAGAGGAGCTTTGCATTGTGGGCACTTGATCGACTGGACAGATATCCCGCCTTTCATCATGTAGTCCCTGAGGATTGAGAAGTCAAGTATCGCCTGAACGTCTGCTCTTGTCCTCTCCTTCTCGATCTCTTGCTTCCTCGACTGGATCTGGGTCAGAATCGCATCCCTGAACGAAGCGAACGTCTTGTCGTCAATCCCATCGAGGTGGAACTTGTTCTCACCTGTCGCCCCGCCGACGGACACGTACTTCATCCACCTTCCTCCCATGGATATCCCCTCGATGGCCTCGAGTTGAACTCCACAGTCCAGGTGGTACGACTTGGTGAAGAGCCCCCTCTCCTCCATGAAGACCACCTTCCTTGACGTCATCACCAGGTAGCCGGGTTTCCTCACTTCGACCATCTCGCCTTTCTCACCCCTCTCCATGACGGCGTGGTTCCCCTTCCAGGAGTTGTTGATGCTCTCGCCTTCGTCGAGCAGAAGTGAGCCCTGCCAAGGCATGGCTGGTCCCGCTGTCGATGGGGCGCCTGCGCCTCCGCCTTGCGGCTGGGACATGTTGCCTCGAAACCGGGCGCTCGTCATATAAGATTTGGCGCGCGTTACTTGAGAAGATTCTTCACGTTTTGGGAGATCAAGATTACCGCGTCGTCAATGCGCTTCCTTCTCGTCGTAGCTTTCTTCGCCCCAGAAATCCAGATCAGGTATCTCTTCCTGTGACTGGGAGCAAACCGCTCGAAGTTGGCCCAGGCCTTTCTGTTCCTTCTCAGAGCGTCATTCAGGTCCTTGGGAATCGTGATGTCTTTCTGGTCGAATTTCTCTAGGAAAGACATCTCGCCAGTCCGCTTGGCGAACGCCTGAAGGCCCCACTCCGTCATCCTCCCTTCTTTCTTCAGCCTCTCGACTCTGGCAATGTTGGAACGGGACCAGACGCTCCAGGGCTGTCTCGGGGTGAACTTCCTCGCGTAGCTCCGGTCATCGATCTTCTTGATGATGCTGTCAATCCATCCAAAGGTGAGCGCCTCGTCCAGGGCGTCGTCATAGGAGATTGAGGACAACCCCGAATCCTTCCTGTGGAAGACGAGCCAGACTCCTTTCGCCGATGAATGATTACGTTTCAACCACGACCGCCAGTCTGAGGCACTCGGAACGTCGAGGTTCTCCCTGAAACTTGTCAACTCCACCCTTTCACGCAACACTAGTCCGGACAAGCGAATGCGCGAACCAGTCGCCTTCCAGCGGCAGCCGGTCCATCGGATTGTGAGGCCACTTACCCGAATAGGATTCCTCGACCCCGTCGATTTGAAGACCTGCCTGTTCGAGAGCCTTCGCTAATCTTTTCTCTGACACGATTTCACCATATCCCATTCTTCCTGCGAGCTTCAGGCTCCTGGAATCCTCTTGCAGGAACAGTGCTGAGAACATTAGCGTGCCTTTGTTCTTCAAGACTCTGCAGACCTCCGAAAACGCCTTTCCTGTCTGAGGAATGTTGTTGAATCCGAAATGCGAGACTACGCACTTCACCTTGTTCGATTTTACCGCGAGGCGTTTCGCATCCATGACGCATAGGGAGACTCGGCCGTATGCACCCTCCTCTCTCAATTTGAGCATGGCTCCCCGCAACGGAGTTTCGTCCACATCGGTTCCGATGATTTGAGCGCCAGTCCTGTGCTTCGACAAAATTCGGAGGAAAGTTCCCATTCCTGAGGCGATGTCAAGGGTCACTTCATCCTTTGGCGTCCTCTTGACCATCTCGTCCATCATCCTCTCATCTGCCTTGATCTGACGATCGGAGAGGTACGACTTGTACTGCCGTTGAATGTCGTCGTATCTCCTAACGTCCGGGAACTCGACCGCCCATTTGAATTCGTCTCTACTTATCTTGGGTTCCTTCAGCAATGGGATCCCTTTCTTCACATGGAACAGATGCTTCTCCGGGCACTCGAGAGCGCCATCCAGCAGCCGTCCTCGAGAGGTCTGTCCTGAGTACGTCAACGAACTGCGGCATACAGGACAGGCCAACAAGCGAACCAGCGAGGCTCTCAAGTGACTCTCCTCTCGAGAAGTTGCACTGATAAGGAGGTCATTTGTCCGACGCGACTGACGAGGGCGATTCAGCTTTGATTGTCAGCTCTGTGGACGCGTTCAAAGTCTCGGTCCCGCTAGACCGACCAGTCAGGTTCGCCACCCGGGTAGTGTCTCATCGCGATTTCACGGTCGTGAGAATCGAGACCGGCGAAGGCATCGTCGGCCACGGTCTGACCTGGTGGAATCATCCTGCCGATGTGGTCAAGAGGCAGCTTGCTCAACATCTACTGCGAAAGGATCCTTCGGACATAGAGAAGCTCTGGCTGGCCATGTACAAGGAAGTCTACAGGGAGAGGAAAGGCGGCGCAATCTGCGCCCTGTCGGCCGTCGACACAGCCCTCTGGGACATCAAGGCGAAACATCACGGAGTTCCGCTTCACAAGCTGCTGCACAGCACGAGGGAGAAGGTGCCCGCCTACGCGAGCAACGGATACTATCGCGAAGGAGAAGGTCCATCGCAGCTGGTCGAGGAGTTGGGAAGGTACAGGAAGAGGGGATTCAATGCGGCGAAGATCAAGGTCGGAGGGGTCCCCCTCGGAGAAGACCTCAAGCGCGTGAAGGCGATAAGGGACGCCTTCGGCTACGATTTCGAGCTCATGGTCGATGCGAACAACGGATACAGGCAGGACAATGCGATTGAGGCAGGACGTGCATACGAGAAGTTCAAAGTGAAATGGTTCGAGGAACCCCTGTGGCCCGACGACCTTGAGGGGACCGCCGCTGTTTGCGCTGCGTTAGACGTCCCCGTCGCCCAGGGAGAGCTCGAATACCTCGTGTCAGGCTTTCGGGAGATCATCCATCACAAGGCAGCCGACATCCTCCAGCCCGACGTCGTATTCTGCGGTGGGATTACCGAGTTCCTGAAGATCGCACAGCTGGCCCAGGAGCACAACCTGCCAGTCGCCCCGCATGCGCAGCATGATCTTAGCGCCCAGTTGGTCGCCTCGATTCCCAACGGGACGACCGTTGAGTACTTCTACAAAGATGCGGAC
>DATFYS010000048.1:0-7186 GCA_035314885.1 Nitrososphaerales archaeon
TCGCAGGAGGCGGCATGGCTGGCCTGATTACGGCGGCTTCAGTTGGTTACTACTCAAAAGGCAAGGCCCGGGTCTTGGTCATCGACAGGAACAAGGAGGACGAGCCGGGGAGGAAGACTAACAACGGCTGGACCTGCGGGGACGCCACCAGCAAGCGCTCCCTGGACTACCTAGCCGACCACATCGGGATCAGATACGGCTCCCCGGAGCTTGAGCACCCCGTCAGCGGGGTCTACGTCTACTCCCCCGACAGGAAGACCAAGGTCCTCTTCGAAGGCGAAGGATACCTCTTCAACAGGAAGCTTGCCCCCCGACGCCAGGTCGCAGACGCCAAGAAGTTCGGAACCGAATTCATGTATGAGGCGACGGCCGAGAGACTGATCTCCGACGACGGGTGGATAACAGGGGTGAGCGGAAGGAAGGGAGGGGCCACCTTCAGCCTGACCGCGAAGGTCGTCATAGACGCCACCGGGTCCTCAACCACCCTCAGGAGGTTCATGCCGATACCTTCGATGATCGAGAAGGACATCGACCCCGATGACGTTGTCGGGACAGGTCGCTACATCTTGGACTTCGAACCGGCGGCCGAAAACAAAGCGTTCTTCGACCCGGACTACTGCATCATCCACCTCGATCAGTTCATCGCTCCGGCCGGCTACGCCTGGGTCTTCCCGAAGGGAAAGAAGAAGGTCAACATCGGCCTCGGGGTGTCACACTCGGGGCTGGCGAGAAGGAACAGGCGCTTCAAACTCAACGACAACCTGCAGAGCCTCATCGACAAGTACCTCGCAGACAACCCTGTGATCAAGAACTACAGCCAGCCGTCCGACGACGCCAATGCCGGGAACACCAAGGGGAACTGGCAGGTCCCCGTAAGGCGCCACAACGACTGCATGGTCGCCAACGGTTTCGCCCTGGTTGGGGACGCGGCCTGGATGCCCCGCCCCATCGACGCGGGAGGAATCAGCCCGTCCATCTACGGCGGGACCATCCTCGGAAAGGTGGTCGCCCAGGCTCTCGAAGGAGAGGACACATCCGAAGGGTCGCTCTGGAAGTACAACGTGGAGTACATGAACACCCATGGATACCCGATGGCCAGCTTCGAGGTCCTGAGGAGGTACCTGCAGACGGTGACCGACGACCAGATCAACTATGGGATGAAGTACTTCCTCTCAGAGGACGACGTCATGGCGATCACCGAACGGAAGCACCCGGAGTTCAACCAGGCCCGCTTCATGAACCCAGCCATGTGGTTCAGGATCCTCGGCCAGCTTTCGCTCGCCCGAGGGCTTCGCTACACCGTGAAGAAGAGCGCCACCCTGGTGGACATCAACCTGGCCTACCCGGAGTCCCCCAAGGGGTTCGCTGAATGGCAGAAGCGGCTCCAGAGAGAGCTGGCAGAGACCGTCGAGAAGTTCATGCCGCTCGATGTGGCTAACTAGAAATAACGGGGGCTCGGCGCTTTCGCCATGAACCCCAAGCCGCTCGATTCCGAGATAATGGACCTCGTCAAAGAGATCACCCCTTCCGGCGCCTACATCATGGGGTTCAACGACTATGCGGGGAAGCTCTTTGTTGCTTCCCGGGAGAACATCGATGCCGGGCTGGCGAAGGTCCGATCCCTCCGGAAGAGGGCGACGACCGTCCTTGAGAAGAAGGTCCTCGATTCTCTGGAGACAAGCTTGCTCTTCGACGAGCCGCAGCCAGTGTTGGACGACATCGTGGGGACGATATTCGCTCACCTGGTCAAAGAGGGGGTCAATGACGCCCACATGCTCCCCCTCCTGAATCTCGCCATGAAGGACGTGGATGCGTGCCATGCGAGGTTCTCAGGCCGCGAGATACCCTCGGCCGTGAAGGCTCTCACCCTGTACAGAGTCGACGGCATCAACGAGATCCTAGACACCCTCAAGAATGAGACGAAGAGCCGGAAGGTCAGGGCAGCCTGCGACGCACTCAAGGCGAAGGTCGCCGACTACGTCAAGCTCTTCGAGCTGGAAGGCTGGGGGAAAGGAGAGTTCCCGAACGTCGAGCAGATCTTCAGGACCAACGGGTTCGACCTCGGGAGGAAGGAGTTCTATGTGCGGTGCCTGAGGGACGGCTTCGACTACTCCGAGACCCCCGAGGAGTTGGAGCGCAATGCCATGGCCTGGCTCGACGAGGAGCTCCCTTACTTCCGCAGAGTAACCGAAAGGCTTGCGAGGCAATTGGGTTGCAAACCGAGTCCCGAGGACGTGGAACAGGGCATCAACTCCAGGATGAAGCTCGACCCCAGTGAACTGGTCAAGGTCACCAACGAGATGCGCAAGGTCGTACAGAGGTTCGTCGACTCCAACGTTACAGAGATCAACCCCAAGTACAACACCCGGGTCGTCGAGACCCCTCCGTATCTCACGGGGACGATCCCGACCGGTGCTGCTCAGTTCTTCGACACCTTCACTAAGAAGCCGTTCCAGATCTACTTCCAGACGACGGATCCCAAGCGTGACCCTGACAAGTCGGTGGCTGCACTGCTGGACCTGCTCGTGCACGAAGAGTACGGCCACTGCGTACATCACTCGAACAGCGCCCTGGGCTTCGTCGGGAAGTTGCCCACCCTCCAGCTGCTCCCCGCCACACAGCTGGGTTCGCCCATAACCGAGGGGCTTTCCTTCAACAGGGAGATCGAGTTCATGGAGGCTTCGATGGCCCTTGAGGGGAAGGAGCACCTGACCCCGGTCGAGAAGGCCTACGTCAGGCTGCTGGAGAACTACGGTGGGCTGAAACAGGTCAACCTCGAGATCGAGTTCGCTACGAGACGGTGGAGGGTGACCCGGTTCCTTAGGGTGATCGGGGACGTCTGGGTGAACACTGGGAAGAGGAGCCTACTGGAATTCGTCGACTGGGCCCACGAGAAGACAGGTGTCGCTCGGAGCAGCGTTTACTTCCAGCTCTTCCCCGCCCACGTGGGGATCTTCCCAGGGTACGCCACCTGCTACGCGGTAGTCGGCCAGGAGATCAGGGCCATCGAGAACAAGATCAAGGACCCAAAGAAGAAGGTCAAGTTCTCGACCTACCTCTGCAGCATAGGCTTTCCCCCCAGGAGCATGTACAGGAAGATGCTCGAAGAGCGGGCCGCGAAATTGAAGTAGGAACGGGAAAACACGCCATGAAGAAGCTCACCCCCGAAGCCGTGGAGTTCCTGAAGGGGACCCACTTCGCAAAACTGGCGACTTCGATGAAAGACGGCCGACCCCAGCTGACCCCCATCTGGTACATGCTGGAGAAGGGGAAGCTCTACGTCAACACGGCGAAGACCCGTGTCAAGTACAAAAACATCATGAGGGACCCGCGGATCTGCTTCCTGGTGGACGACGGGTACCCATACGTCCTGATCTTCGGGAAGGGGAAGATCGCCACTGACCGTGATGCCAAGAAGGACATCGAGAACCTTGCCATCAGATACCAGGGAGAACAGAAGGGAAGGAAGTCGACCCGCGACCACTACTGGAAGCAGGAAAGGGTGACGATCGAGATCGTCCCCGACAAGATCCTGGTCTCCCTGTAGTCCTAGCGCATCGCCCTGAAGAAGAACTCCGTGACGAATTTGGTGTAGGAATCCCTGTCTGAAGCCTTTGCGAAGTGGATATGCTGGAAGATCACCCTGTTCAGCATCCCAAGAAGGCATTCTGTCGCCAGTTCTGGGTCTGTCTTCCTGAAGCCTCCTTCGGACATCAGGTTCTTCACCAGCTTCAGGGCCATCTTCCTGACCTTCTCCAGGTCCTCGCCCACCATCCTTGCACTCTCCTTGTCCAGGGTGGCTGAGTCCCTCAGGTAGAGCCCAGGATCGAAGGCCCGCTCGGGAAACGAGCTGAGGTAGGTGGACACGAAGGATTCCAGAGCTTCCTTCGGGTCGGAGGCGGACGAGGCGTTCGCCAGCTTGGAGATGAACGCCGCCATTGAGATATTCTCCCTGGCCACCTTGTCGAAGAGCCCCTTCTTGCTCCCGAAGTAGTAGTAAATCATTGGCGGGGTGGTGCCGGTCTCTTTGCAGATGTCTCTCACAGAAACGTTGGCGTACCCCTTCTCTGCGAACAGCTTGGACGCTACCTGCAGGATCCTGTCGCCTGTCGGCGGATGGGTCAAGGGAACTTCATCACCCAGACACGAGCCATGGCCCGAAGGGGGCCCCTGCCCTACTTATTCGATTCGCAGACTAGGTCTAGTCGAACTCGCCGCCGCCCTCGCCGCCCATGCCTCCCCCGCCTCCCGGAGGCCCAGAGGGACCCTTCGACTTCCCTGCGGCGATGACGTCGTCTATTCGTAGGATCATGGACGCAGCTTCTGTGGCCGACCTGATGATCTGTATCTTCACTGCCAGCGGCTCGAAGACCTGGCGTTGATACATGTCCTTGACCTTGCCGTCCGCCGCCTCGATGCCGAACCACTTGCCATTCTCCGTGGCGTGCTTAGCCCTGAAGTCCACCTGGGCGTCGATGGGGTCCATCCCTGCGTTGAGCGCCAGAGCTATGGGGATCGTCTCCAGCGCCTCTGCGAACTTCTCGGCCGCGAGCTGCTCCCTTCCTGAGAGCTTCTCTGCCCACTTCATCACCTGATATGCCGCTTCGGCCTCGGCCGCCCCTCCGCCCGCTACAATCGCAGGCTTCTCCATGACGTCCTTGGTCACCATGATGGCGTCGTGGAGCGACCTCTCCCCCTCGTCGACGATGCGCTGGGTCCCTCCCCTCAGGAGGATTGTTACGGCCTTGGGGTTCTTGCACCCCTCAACGAAGACCCACTTGTCTTCCTCGACCTTCCTCTCCTCCACCAGAGCGGCTGACCCGAGGTCGGACGTCGTCAGGTCCGCAAAGTTGTTGACGACTCTCCCTCCCGTCGCCCTCGCGAGCTTCGTCATGTCGCTCTCCTTCGCCCTTCTGACTGCTAGTATTCCCGCCTTTGCCATGTAGTGCTGGGCGATGTCGTCGATCCCCTTTTGGCAGATGACGACGTTCCCGCCTATCTCTACCACCTTGTCGACCATGCCCTTCAGCATCTTGGTCTCCTCGTCCAGGAACTTCTTCATCATGGAAGGGTCGTTGATGTTCAGCTTGGCGTCGAACTCGGTCTTCTCTATCTCGAACGGGGCGCTGACCAGGGCGATCTTCGCCTTCTCCACCCGCTTCGGCATCCCCGAGTGGACGACCTCCTTGTCGAGGACGATCCCCTGGATGAGTCTCGTGTCCTTCATCGAGCCGCCGGGTTTCTTCTCGACCTTCACGTTGTCTATGTCAACCACGTATCCCTTGTCAGTCTTCTCGGCGACCGCGAGCACCGCATCGACCACAAGTTCGCCCAACTCCTCCGCCTCCCTTGAGACGAGCTTGGTCTGCATGCTGGTCCGCGCTACCTTGACCAGCCACTCCCTGTCGTTGGGGGTGACCTTCTCCGCAATCTCTTCGAGCGCCTCTATTGCCCTCTTGGCGGCCTTTGAATAGCCATCGACAATCACGGTTGGATGGACGTCCTTGTCGAGGAGCTCCTCGGCCTTCTCCAGAAGCGCGCCCGCCAGGACAACCGCCGAAGTAGTGCCGTCCCCGACTTCGTTGTCGGTCGTCTTCGCGACCTCGACCAGCATCTTGGCTGCGGGGTGCTGCACGTCGATCTCCTTCAGCATCGTCGCGCCGTCGTTGGTGATGGTCACGTCTCCCAGCGAATCAACCAGCATCTTGTCCATTCCGCGCGGCCCTAGGGAGGTCCTGACGATTTCCGAGATCAGCTTCGCGGCGGCGATGTTGTTCCTCTGGGCCTCCTTGCCCCTGTTCTGGCTCGCCCCCTCCCTCAAAATCAGGACGGGCTGCCCGGACGACGTCATTGCTGGATATGCTGTAGCAGACATACTAATTCAACTGGCGGTATACAACCGCATGGTGTATATATATTTTCCAGCGGAAAGTGGTCCGGAAAAACTCCCAACAAGTGAGAACATTCAGAGCCGAAGTCTTTAGCAGACAGCGAAGCCTGATCAAGCCCTCGGAAGGGCTTCGACTTGGGAATCGGAAACCGAGTGCTAGGCTTCTCACGGAAGGTCTTTCCAATCACGGTGATCCTGGGGATCGTTTTCGGGTCTCTTCTGCTCCTGTTATGGTTTACAGCTTGGGGCGATTATCAGATGGTAAGCCCCTGCACACCACTGCCTTTCCCTCGATGCACCGGAGACCTGCAGATGGCGACCCAGACCGGCCTTCTCACCTCGGCTTGTTGTTTCTTGATAGTCCTCGGGTTACTTCTCAATCGTAAGTCAAAGGGATATGCGCAGTTCTTTTCGTTGGTCACTGTGCTAATCATGGCAGCGTACGTCATCCCTTGGTTCGTGTGGTGAACCGGAATTGCCGCGATTAGGCTGCAGGGCGGTGTTGTTTTTTCCCAAGCATCGCCTCAATGGCCTCGACGAGCTCAAGGTCCCACTCCGTCACCCCGCCTTCGGAATGGGTCTGAACGGAGAGGGTTATCGTCGTGTACCTGACGTTGATGTCGGGGTGGTGCTCCTGCTCCTCGGCAACTCTCGCAAGCGCATTGATGAAGGAAATCCCGTCCATGAAGCGCCGGAACTCGAAAGTCTTCTTGATGAAAGCCCCCTCGTGCTTCCACCCTTTCAATGGGTTCAGCCTCTTCCGTATCTCGGCGTTGGTTAGCAGGCTTGGCACGTCACGCAATTACAACCCTCCCGTATTTAGTTTAGCGAAGTGGCAATGGGTTTTGACAACCCCCGTTAACGTCGGCCCTTGCTCGACACATGCCAATCACTTTGCAGGCGAAGAAAGTCGTCGCCACGTCAACCGAATCCGCCTCGCGGCTGGTTAAGGACAGGGCCGAGGTGGCCGGCAACATCGACGCCGGCAAGGTTACCCGGCAGATTGAGACCGTGACAAATCCAAAAACTCCGCGCTCCGCAATGCGAAAGGCCGGGATCGCGCTCATCGTTGCTCCCGACCCGGTGACAACTGTCGCTGGAGCTGGATTACTCGCGTCCTCCTACGCGTTCAGAAAGGACCCCGCCGACCTGCAGAGCCTTGCCCTGGAAACGCGAAAGGTTCTTCGCGATCTGCGTTCGCTTAGCGTTTAAGTAATTGTTGCCGATGCGGAATATCGATGGAGCTCAAGCCGTCGAAAGGATTGAAGGTCAAGGTTAATGCAACACGCGAAGCGA
>DATFYS010000049.1:0-5563 GCA_035314885.1 Nitrososphaerales archaeon
AGCGTCTACATCGTTCAGTCGACCTACCCCCCCGTCGACCAGCACCTCTTCCAGCTCATCCTTGCCGCACACTTCCTGAGCCAGGAAGGAGCGAGGGTCACCGCCGTGGTTCCCTACCTCGCCTACGCCAGACAGGACAAGGAGTTCCTCCCCGGGGAGGGGGTCACCCTTGGAACCGTGGGTCACCTTCTACGCTCGGCCGGGGTGAGCAGACTGGCCACCGTTGACATCCACTCGGCAGAAGGTCTGTCCTTGTTCTCGTTCCCAACCTACAGCGTCTCGGCGATCCCCGCCCTCGTGGACCACGCAAGGCGGAATCTCACGCTGCGTGACGCTGTGGTCATCTCTCCTGACTTCGGCGCTTCGAAGAGGACCGAGGCGTTCGCCCAGCTCCTCGGGGCAAAGTTCGAGAAGCTCTCAAAGTCACGGGACAGGACCACCGGGGAGGTCAGCGTGAAGGAGGCGAAACTCGATGTCAAAGGAAGGGACGTGGTCATTCTTGACGACATAATCAGCACCGGGGGGACGGTCAAGGCCGCGGCAGCCGAGGTCCTCCGAAACGGCGCGAACAAGGTGGTCACACTGTGTGTCCATGGACTCTTCGTGGGGGACGCGTCCGAGAAGCTCGAGAAGGCGGGGGTGAAGGTCCTGGTGAGCACAAACACGGTCCCCGGCAAGTACAGCAAGGTGGACGTGTCCGATGCTCTTGTGGCCCACCTGAAGACGCTTGAAGAATAGGTCACTGGTCCTCCTATCGGGAGAGCTCCATTCGCTGCCGGAAGCCGAGGCGCGTGCCCTCTTCCTAGCCTATGACCCCACTTCTAGTTTCGAGGCAAGGGAAAAGAGGGTCCTGCTGGTGGAATCGTACGCCGATCCTTTCGTAGTGTCCCGGAGGATAGCATTTGCGAGAAGGGTCGGAATGCTTGTGGAGAGTCCTTCACGGGCCGCGACTTTGGTGAAAGGAAAGACGATCAGGCTGAGGAACTTCGATCTTTGGGAGAAACCGGCGCTCGACCCCGTTCGCTACCTTAGAGGGTTCGAAGCAGACGTGGACCTCAAGAACCCTGACTACGAACTAACACTCGTCCGCGGCGAAGAGGAGTATCTTGCGCTCACTGCCCCGGGGATGATGCGCCAAGGGTGGTCCCGCAGGCGACCCAGGGTCAGGCCCTATTTCCATCCCGTGGCCACCTTCCCCAAGCTCGCAAGGGCACTGGTGAACCTCTCCAGGTGCAAGGAGGGCGAGACCTTCTTGGACCCCTTCTGCGGAACCGGGAGCTTCCCCCTGGAAGCGGCCGTCATAGGGGCCCAGGTCGTGGCCCTGGACAGAGCCGAGAAGATGGTCCGCGGCTCTCTCGCCAACATGAGGCATTTCGGCCAACAATGGCTGGGGGTGGTTCGCTGCGAAGCCCTCAGGCCGCCTATCACGATGGTCGATGCGGTGGCCACCGACGTGCCCTACGGCAGAGCTTCAAGCACAATGGGGGTAGGAGGGTCCGAAATACTACGGGGGGCTCTGGAATCGATACCCCGGCTCCTGCACAGAGGCTCTCGCGCCGTCGTGATGCACTCCCTCGCCGATGCGATCGATGAATCCAGTGAGCTTGCAGTCGAAGAGGAGCATGACCTTCACGTTCATAAGAAGCTGACCAGGAGAATCTCCGTCCTAAGAAGGAGATAGTATTGGCAAAACTCACGGTCACGTTCCTCGGCACCAGTTCCGCCGCCCCCACAAAGGACCGGGGTCTCCCGGCCGTCGCAATACAGAGAGAGGGGGAAGTGATCCTTCTGGACTGCGGCGAAGGAGTCCAAAGGCAGGTCATCGGCCAAGGAATTGGACTCAACAAAGAAATGGCGATATTCATCACCCACCTCCACGGCGATCACGTCACCGGACTTCTGGGTCTGCTCCAGACCATGGGGCTCGCCCAGCGGAGGAAACCTCTGACGATCGTCGGCCCCCCAGACCTATTCAAGTGGTTGAAGGTGACATCGCGCATCCTGAACATAGGGCTGACATTTCCGATCCAGTTCTACTCGGCGAAAGCCGGAATGGTAATCAGGCTCAGGTCGTTCAAAGTGAAGGCAACCAGAGCCGTTCATTCGATCGAGGCATACTCGTACCTCGTCGAAGAAAACGCGCGTCCGGGGGAGTTCCACCCCGAGAAGGCGAAGGAACTAGGCATCCCCGAAGGGAAGCTCTGGTCAAGGCTCCAGAAAGGCGGTACCGTCACAGTGGGGGGTAGAAGGTTCTCTTCATCACAGGTAACGGGACCGCGACGCCCAGGCCGTAAGATAGGCTACTCGGGGGACACCCGACCATCTCCGCGGCTAATCAGGTTCTTCCACGGGTGTGACCTGCTGATCTTCGACTCGACCTTCAAAGACAGCGACAGGTCGAAGGCTGTCGAAAGGAAGCATAGCACCGCCGTCGAGGCAGCAGTCGTCGCGTCAAAAGCGAAGGCGAGACGCCTCGCCCTCACCCACTTCAGCGCACGCTACACCAGTTCTTCTGCACTTGTCAGGGAGGCGAGGGTGGTCTTCCCGAACACGTTCGCTGCCGCCGACAGGATGACAGTCCCTGTCGACTATCCGCCTTCGTAGGCGGTCAGCCAGCCAATCAGCTCGTCCATCTGGTTCGATTCTATCCTCAGGAAGATCGGGCCGAGGGGGGATTCGTCCTGGCTCCCGCAGAGGACGACCACCCCGGCCGCTGCCGCTTGCCTGTTGACCATGAGTTCGGTCACCCTTCCATGGCGGGCGTCCGTAAGGAGCCTCCTTGCCGCACCCCTCACCCGCCGGTCCCTGAGCTGGTCCCGCAAATAGGCCAGTGACCCGACCTCTTCGGATGCAAATCGAATCTCGGAGTCACTCTGTCTCAACTCTCCGGAGCCGCCCCCCGCCACATTCAGAACCGCATGCGCGACCTTCTCGGGATCCTCAGAGGGAGAGACCTCGGCTTCTACGCTCACCTTCACTCGAAGTCTAGGAATCAGCCGATTTCACCCAGCGATCTACCACTTCCATCATTAAGGCGGCAAGCTTCGCAGGGCTAGAGCGCTCGTTGCTGATCACTTCGTCGGCCATGGCAATGGCATCTCCTATCCCGACCCCGAGTTCTCTCTCGTCCCTTTTCGCAAATGCTTCTCTGGAGATGGGGTCGTCCGACCTCCCCCTTTCCTTCAGGAGCTCGAACCTTCTTTCTGGCGACGCGTGGATCGCCACCAGGATAACTGGTGCCTTCTTCCTGAATGTCTCAACCTCAATCATCGAACGTATCCCGTCTACGACCACCTTGTCCGAATGACTCGCCTCTATCTCCTCCACGCAGAGGTCGGCGACAGCCGATTCGCCACGCTCCTCTCTGAGCTTCCTCATCACGTCTCCTGTGTTCTTCGCATCGGGATGGAGCCCCCTTCTCTTCGTCTCCTTCCGGATGACGTCTCCCATCACCACTCTGTGCCACCTGTTCTTCACGAGCGCCTCCGAAGCGGTCGACTTCCCCGCCCCCGGCATCCCGGTGACAGCGACGATTCGCAACAATGTCTCAGGCGTGTACCCATTGAAGCGGATTTAAATCGAGTCCCAGACTCCTTGCCATCGATGCGCGCCTTCGTAGCACTCGAAATCACTGATCAGAGGGTCCTCGATTCGCTGTCGGCGTTGCAAGAGCAGCTGGTGGCGACAGGGGCAGACCTCAAGCCCGTCGAGAGGGAGAACATCCATTTCACAGTGAAATTCCTCGGGGAGATCTCCCAGAGCCAGTCTGCAGAGGTTGACATCAGGCTGAAGGAGCTCGACCTGAAAGGTGGGACAGTGGAAGTCAGAGGCGTGGGGGCTTTCCCGAACAGCAGGCAGCCCAGTGTAATCTGGGCGGGGGTAGCCCCTGAGCACGAGCCCCTCGTCATGCCCATAGCAGAGTCTGTTCTGGGGGCTCTTCGCGGCTACGGGGAGGAGGACAGGAGGCCATTCCGTCCTCATGCCACCCTTGCCAGGGTCAGGTCTCGCCAGGAAATCGTAGCCCTTGCTGACTGCCTAAACACCAACGGCCAGAGGAGCTTTGGCACCACCATTCTGCGATCTCTGAAGCTGAAGTCCAGCACTTTGACCCCTCGAGGACCTGTGTATTCGGACCTGGGAGAGTACAGCCTGACATGACTCCGATCAAGGAGGTACTGGAGCGGGCAACGCCCTTCGTCCGCCCATCACCTGGACAAGCTGCGAGGATCGGCAAGCTCGCTGATTCGCTCCTTCGGAAAGTGAACGTGGAAGCCGCGAAGTTCTCCGAAACGAGGGGGGCCCTTCTTGGAGGGTCCTTCGCAAAAGGAACCTGGATACCAAAGTATGTCGACCTGGACATCTTCGTCCGATTCGACCCGTCTGTCCCCAAGGACCGGTTTGAGGTGGTGGGCCTTGCGATCGGCGCCGCCGCCACCAGGGGCCACCCTAGAGGCAAGAAGTATGCCGAACACCCGTACACCGAGGCCGTGGTCAACGGGGTAAGGGTGAACATCGTCCCCTGCTATGCCGTCGAGCCCAGGATGTGGAAGAGCGCCGCCGACCGTTCCCCATTCCACGTCGACCTGATCAAGGGACTCCCGGAAGAGACCAAGACCCAGATCAGGCTCCTCAAGAGCTTCATGAAAGCGGTAGGTGTCTACGGGGCCGAGATCCAGACGCAGGGGTTCAGCGGCTATGTGGCGGAGGTTCTCACCATGAAGCATCGCAACCTGGAAGGGGTGCTGCGCTGGTTCGCCGACTTCCAAACCGCCAACGAGGAACGTATGTTCCATCTCCCGGATCCCGTCGATGAGGGGCGGGACCTGGCCATAGCAGTCTCTTCCGAGAAGCTTGGCCGCATGGTCCTCGCGTCCAGAGCCTTTCTAAGGAGCCCCAGGCGGGCCTACTTCGTGAGCGTCGCCGGCAAAGAGCGCCCTGCCATGAAGCAAGCCGTAGTCGCCCTCGTCTTTTCCCACAAGAGACTCAGCGAGGACACCCTCTGGGGGGAACTGAGGCGAACGATGAAGCATATCGCGAGGCACCTGGAGGTCAACGGATTCAAGTTGGCCAGATCGATTGCGGCCTCCAACAACCTCGACCGGAGCGCCATCCTATTCATCCCAGAACTTGCGGACCTGCCCGAACTCGAGCAGAGGATGGGCCCGACCGTTGACCGAAGGAAGGACGTGGAGGCGTTCCTCGACTCCGGACGCGCCAGCTCAAGACTGATCTGGGTGGACGATGACGCGAGGGTCAGGTTCCTGAGGGCGAGGAGGTATCGGAAGGTATCCGATTTTCTTCAAGATTTGTCGAAGGGAAGGGCGGGCCCGGTCGGTGCTTCAAGAGAGCTCGAGAAGGCCATGCGAAAGAGCGCTGTTGTGCTGGAAGGGAAGAGCCTCGAACGCGCTGCCAGGTCTTCGCCCTGGCTCATGGACGGGGTGGACGAGATTACCACTGATGCCCTTGGAACTCGCGCGACCTGAAGAACTGACGAAGACCCCTTACATCAATGTCCTCACCTATCCGCGGGTCTCGCTTTCTGCTGCCAAGGCGCGCATCAGGC
>DATFYS010000050.1:0-2192 GCA_035314885.1 Nitrososphaerales archaeon
TCTTCGGTCAGGTCGCGGTACGGCGCGGCCTTCCAGACCTCCTTCAGCATCACAGACGCGTCCATTGTCTCGAAATCCATCAGGTATCCTGCTATCTGGTGGGCCAAGACGTCCAGCGAGTTCGAATATGGCCGGGTGGGCTCAATCCTTCCAGCGGCAGCCGAAACGATGCTCGAGGTCGACTCCAGGATGTCGTCTGCCGAGACAGTAACGAGGACTCCCTTCGAAACCCTCCCCAGACTGTGTCCGCTCCTGCCGACCCTCTGGACCAGGCTCGTGACCTGCCTGGGGGACATGTACTGGACCACGAGGTCCACCGACCCGATGTCAATGCCAAGCTCGAGAGTGGAGGTGCAGACCATCGCTTTCAGGCGTCCTTCCTTGAATGCCTGTTCGACCCTCTCTCGTTCCTCCCTGGGGAGCGACCCGTGATGGACTCCTACGTCGTTCCGCAGTCTGGCGAGCTTCTCACCAAGCATTTCGGCGACGGTCCTGCTGTTCACGAAGATCAATGTCGAAGTGTGTGAATCGATCAGCTTGTTCATCCTCGCAAGCCGGGCAGCCAGGTCGGGAGCCGAGTAGGTCTGTCTGGCAGCAGACTGATCAGCGGGGTCGGGGACCGGGTATTCGATGGCGAAGGCGAACTCCTTCGGGACGTCGGCCCGCACGATGGTCCGCTTCGCGTCTCCGAAGAGGAACCTCGCAGCCACGTCAGGGGTCCCCACGGTTGCCGATAGCGCCACCAGCTGGAAGCCGGGCGCAACTTTCCTGAGCCTCTCAAGCCCCACGCACAGCTGGACCCCTCTCTTGCTTTCCACGAGGTTGTGCAGCTCGTCAACCACCACTGCCTTCACATGTGAGAGGTTCTCCCTCATCCTTCTCCCAGGCAGGATCGCCTGCAAAGTCTCCGGGGTCGTCACCATCACATCCGGCGGGTGGGCCGACTGTCTGGCTCGCTGGCTCTGGGGGGTGTCTCCATGCCTGATGTCTACGGTCAGGCCCAGCCGGTTGCACCAGGTCTGAAGCCGCTTCAGCATGTCCCTGTTCAGTGCCCTCATCGGGGTGATGTAGAGAAGTGAGATTCCCTCCCCGTGGCCAGAGGTGACCAGCCTGCTCAGCAGGGGAAGGAGCGCGGCCTCCGTCTTCCCGGACCCTGTGGGCGCAACCACAAGCACATTCTCGCCCCTTGAAATCAGCGGCCAGGCCTGCACCTGAGGTGGTGTAGGTTCCCTGATCCCAGTCTCAGCGAGGAAGCCCCTTACTGCCGGGGCCAGCGACTCAAAAGAACTCTCGGACGTCAATCGGCCATTTACCCTCGGTCGCCGATTTAAGGTGTTGGAGGGGAGAGGCTCCTGAAACTGATTTTCTTGAAAAAGTTCGCGCAATGTCTAAATGCGTCCCGCGTTCGCGACGCCCAGAAAGTTGTCGAAGCGCATTGAGGAAGAGGTCTCGAAAGAGAAGCCCCTTCATCTCACGTCCGTCAAGGAGATAATCCTAGAGAACTTCATGAGCTATGAGTACGCGAGAATCCCCCTCAGGGACGGCCTGAACCTGATCATCGGCCCAAACGGGGCAGGCAAGTCCTCTGTCCTTCTCGCCATCTCTGTGGCCTTCGGCCAGGCGTACACGGAGAGGTCGCGAAAGCTGTCCGACCTGATCAGGCGCGGGAAGGACATCGCACGCGTCTCCCTGGTGTTCGACAACTCTCTCAGGGGAGGAAAGCGACCCATACCCTACTCGAAGTCTGACACATTCATGCTCAGCAGGTACCTCCGGAAGGACGGTTCCTACTGGTTCGAAGCCGACTACAAGGAAATTGACAAGAGCGAGGTGGTGCGGCTCCTACACGAGTTCGGCATCAACCCCGACAACCTCCTGATAATAATGCACCAGGGGATGATCGAGGAGCTGGGTGCAGTCACCCCTCAGGAGCGACTTCGCATGGTGGAAGAGGCCGTCGGATTCTCCGAATACCGCCAGAGAATCATAATGGCCGAGCAGGAGTTGAACGGACTGATCGGCGAAGAGAGCTCCCTGCTTCAGCTAATCGACAACGCCAACCAGGCCCTCGAATACTGGAAGCAGATCTACGACCGGTACCAGGAGAAGAGGAGGCACATCGAGCACAGGGACCTTCTGGCGAAGGAGTTGCTATGGAGCACCGAGTCAAAGCTGCAGAAGTCGCTGCAGTC
>DATFYS010000051.1:0-3474 GCA_035314885.1 Nitrososphaerales archaeon
CCATCCTTTCGGGGGCTTGGATGCTGGAATATCTCGGGGAGAAGAAGGAGGCTCAAGCTATCTTTAGGGCGACACATGCAGTAATGAAGGAAGGGCGCCACGTCACCTACGATCTAGGAGGAAGGGCTGGCACCAAGCAGATGGCCCAGGCCATCATCAAGAAGCTGTAGTCGGCGGTCTCCGACTCGATACAGCTCTCAGCACCGGGACCGACACCAAAGTGCCAACGAAGGTGAGGAACAGCCTTTCGGCAGGATAGAGGTAGAAGACGACGCTCCAGTACGCCTGAGTGCTGGCGGCACCGAAAAGGGTCCCCGCGCTCAGATAGACATATTCTGTCAAGATTCCGCCGGTGATATGCCCGGCCATTGTGGACGCGAACATCACGGGGGCAACGAAGACGGCACTGATCCTCTTGATGTGCCCTCCTTTCTCGAGATGAAGGGAAATCGCCAGGACAACGATTGAGGCCAGGTGCATCCAGACGAAAGGGACGGGGACACCACCCACGTTGACGAACAGAGCTGACGAAGGACTGACGAGGAAAATGGCGACCAAGGCTGAAGGAAGAATTACAGCAAGTTTCCTCCTCCCTAGGAAGCAGAGTCCCGCGGTCACTGCCGCCATCATGTCGACCAGGAAATCGAGCCCGAGAAACGCCACGGGCCTCCCAAGCCCGAAATCAAGATACACCCCGAGGACCATTGACAAGCCGCCCCCAACTGGTCCAAACAGCATCCCAGCAAGAGGGCTAATCGCTTCTCTCATTGTGATGAAACTGGGAATGCCCACCAGCCTGGAAAGAGGGACGAGGCCGACTATTGCGTAGACTGCAGCAAAGGCTGCCGCGCTGGCCACGATGGTGCTCCTCCGCCTTGGCCTGAGCAATGTCTGCAGGTGCCAACTCAGTGTCTTAACACTTTCAGGAAGGTCTCTGGTTCCAGAACTTTGGCCGGCCAACATTTTTAGCGTCTAGGCATGGTGACCCGTCCCGATGGCGACCCCCGAAGGGGATGTCAAGAAGGCGGCAGAGCTGAAGCTCTGGCTGGAAGGGAGAATCACAGAGCTCCAGGCGGAGATTGACAAGCTCAAGGAGACCCTGGGGTATGTGGACACTACTCTCCGTGCTTCCACCTACAGGCCGGCCATAGATATGCTGGAAGAAGCAAAGGAGGTGCCAGAGATCAGGGAGCTCAAGCGCGACAAAGGGGGGCAGGTCATCGCGACGGCTGCAGTCACGTCCGATTCCCTATCGGTTGAACCAAAGGAAGGTGTTTCGCTGAAGAGCACCACCCCTCCCTTCAAGTCCTTCCTCGTCTCGAAAATCCTGCAGGGGATGAAGGCAAAGGACGAGGAGCTGGTGACTGCAGGAAAGCTGGCCAAGGGGCTGGAGCTCCGCTTCGATGTCGAAGAGTCGAACGGATTCGTCTCGAAACTGACGGTGGAGAACTACCGGGACAAGGCCCGGCTGAACGAAATCCTGAGCACAGTGACCTGGACCTTCTCCAGAATGCTCGAGAAATAGCCTGCGCGGACGAGTTCAGGGCCTACTGCCAGAATTCACTTCAGAATCTTGATGCTCCTGACCGATTTCAACCCGTTGAGCTCCTCCATTGCCTGACCAGTAAGCGGCCCGGCTATGACGAGGGTCATCTTGGCGTCAGGAACCATCTCCGGATCGTCGGCCAGAGCTTGCCTCACAACCATCCCGTGCCTCGACAGAATCTCGGCAACTCCAGCCATGATCCCCGAGGACTTGGCATCTGCCTCGATGACTATGGCCGTGTACCCGAGTTGCGCAACGAACTCAATCATGCTCGTCCCCAGAGGTTTCGTTTTCGAGAAGATGGAGAACAGGTGCGTGTCAGTCCTGATCTGCCTTACCGTTTCTTTCACGACCCTCCGGTCGGCCCCCACTGCCTTTGCGACCGCGGTGTAGTCTACCTCGACATCTGCAACGAAGATCTTGTCTTCCTTTGAAACCCTCATCCCGCATTCGATCATCTTCCTGACTATCTCAGGTCTGACGGTGTTCCGCCGTTCTGGGAACTGTCTCCTGACATTCTGCCACATGCTTCGATGTACAATAACGTTCACCAATCAACCTTTCCGTACTCTACGGGTTCAAGATTCATGTACATTCTTGTGCATTGTCGCATTATCCTGGAGTTTCGACCTTCTGCCATGGGTCAGCCGAGTGGGATAGGTTTTCCCTTGATTGGGATCTGCAGCTTTGCGGGGGTCTTCCCCCTGAAGGCGTTGAAGAGGCGCGGATGTTCTGTGTGGATAGGAACGATAGTCTTCGCACCCACCTCTTCTACTAGCCACTTCACTTCGTTCATGGGCGCATGCCCCGACGCGTGAATCTGGCGGTACTCGAACCCCAGATGCCGGACCCAGTTCCGAATCACGGCATCCTCCCTTTCACCCTCCTCGTTGTAGGCCTCGGTCGCCGCGTGAATGTACTTCCCTCCTCGGTCGGGTCTGATGTCCACGAGCTCAGGGAAGTTCCAGACCTCCAGGTGAAGGAAGACATCTCTCTGACTCTTCCTCACGTCCTCGGCAGAAAGTCCCTTCGCCAGGTAGCGCCTCTCCCACGGAAAATAGTCAGAATCGTCCAGCCTTCCACTCCTCTTCCTCCTGACATAGACATCAACGTCCCGCCCGACCCTTGGTACCTTCAGCTTGCTGTCCCCCTCAAGCTTCTCCAGGATCAGAGCGGTTTTCATCGTGACCACGAGCCTCCTCCCGGATGAAGACGCGGCCTCGTGAAAGGTGTTGATCCTGTCAGTGTCGTTTCCTCGGAATGTGGAGAAGACCAGCTTGTCGGTTCCCGTCAGTGCCGACTTTGCCTCCCTAAGCACAGCCTCCTCGCTCACGTTCGATTTTCGGTCTTCCCTCCTAACTCTTGTCCCCTCGGTGAGCAGGATCGCCGGAGATGCTTTCTTGGCCGCCAGGGCGAAATCCTTCGTCATAGAACCGACTGGACCGTGGAACCTAAAGTCGCCTGTATAGGCCAAGGCCCCTTCGCTTGTGTGCACCACGAACCCGTATGCCCCTGGAATCGAATGGTCGACGTGCACCGGGTCGAATTCCATGGCACCGATTCTGAACCTGTCCCCAGTCCTGAAGGTCTTCAGCTCATGCCCATCCAAGGGCGACTTCGAGGATTCGCTGTAGCTTTCGTGGATCAGGGCCGCTGTCTTGCCGCAATAGACAGGGATCTTCTCGTCGACCAGCCCGATCCGTCCCGTATGGTCCCAGTGGAAGTGGCTGAGGACGATCCCGTCGACCTCAGGTCCTCTGTACTTCAGCCCGGTGTTGCTGAGAGCTCGTTCGCTGTAAAGGCCAGGAATCTCCGGGAGGAGGTCGAACTCGAAAAGGTCCCCGGCTTCGTTTACCGGCCTGGGTGAAATTGAAGAATCGAAGTAGTCTGACCCTTCGGTGAACCCCGCACCGAAGTCGAGAAGGACC
>DATFYS010000052.1:0-5514 GCA_035314885.1 Nitrososphaerales archaeon
GTAGTCCCGGCTCTTCGCCAGAAGCTCCTTGGCGTCGTCCATCATCGACTCCCGCTTCTTTTTGTGCTCAGATAGGAAATCCTTCACCAGGCCGGACGCCTCCTGCTTGCACTCCCCGCAGAGCCTGATCCCCTTCGTGCATTCGTGGTAGACCCTCTTCACGTGCTCGTCGTCCTTCGCGAAGTGGAAGCGGTACAGGTCGTAGATTGGGCAGATGTCTGCCCTCCCTCCCAGACGCCGCTGCTCCTCCACCGTGTCCCTCCCCCCGGTGAAAGCAGTGTGGACCTTCCGGGACGCTGAAGCCTGGGAGTCCTCGAGGGTCAGCAGTGAGTCCTCGCTCCTCTTCGACATCTTCTGGTCCCCGGTGAGGCTGAGCATGAGCCGGTGGTATATGGAAGAAGGAGGGAAGAACCCGTATTCATCGCGGAACCTGGACGCCAGGTCTCTCGTCAGGCGGATGTGGGGATCCTGGTCGGCCCCGACGGGGACGAGGACCGGCTTCGGTCCCCCGAGCTCGGGGAGCTGGGGCATGAGTATGTCTCCCGCCTGGATCAGCGCCGACATGTACAGGCCGATTGGCCTGTCTCCGTAGATGGCCTTCAGGGCGTTGTTCGTCACCCCGCGGGAGAAGATCGTCGCCAGCCTCATCACCCTCATCTCTTCGCTCTGCATGTACACGACGGCCCTCTCGGGGTCGAGCCCCAGGGCGAGGATGTCGGCCACGTTGTTGATCGCGATCTTGGCGGTCTCCCCGAAGGAGAGCCCGTTGTCGGCGTATGCTTCCACGTCGGCGATGCAGTAGAAGACGGTCCCCTTCTTCGACAGGGACTGGAAGTAGACCATGTCGTCGGCCGTCATCTTCGTCCCGAGATGGAAGTTCCCGGTCGGCTTTATCCCGCTCATGACTGCGAACGGTTTGTTGTTGTCCACGGCATCGATGATGCGTCCCAGATCGCGGTGCCCGAAGTCAATCCCGCGGCTGAGGTGGGGGCTTGGCTTCTTGAAACGAGGAAGGAGTGGGCCTATGGGCTCGATCCCGAATTCTGACTGGAGGCGGTCGTAGTCTTTGACGGAGGTGGTCCCCCAGGGGTCGAGCCTGTCCTTCTCCACAATACTCTTGCCTGCTGGGGTTCGCATATAATCCCTTTCGACGCTATGGTGATTCTAGCCCCGCTTCCGCCTCTTGAGCCGGCCCTGGGGGTCGATCTCTCCGTTGCGAATCCTGGTCGAAGAGATGGGCTTCTTGTCCTCGGCCATCACGAAGTCGATGGTCACCACCTCAAGAGGGGGATACCCCTTCCTTGTCCGCATGATGTTCGCCAGGGGTACCCGCTGGGCGGTCTCCTTGGTCACGACGATGGCCTGGATTTCAGGGGAGGCGATGCCAGGACCGAAGAAGTCATCGAGCTGGGCAATCATGTGCTGCCTCCCAGGGTACCTGGAAGACAGGAGGTCCTCCAGCGCTTCGACCCGGGTCACGTAGGGCTGGTCTGGGGTCTTGCCCGACTGTGCCGCGAAGGCGTCGGACGTGACACCGATCACGACCGCATCTCCGACTTCGAAGGATTTGTCCAGAAGGGCGAGGTGGCCTGCGTGGATATGGTCGAAGGTCCCTCCGGTGGCGACGACCTTGTACTTCAACGGGAGGGAACCTCTGCTCGAATCAATTGAAATACCACGGACGTCGCGGCCGGTCGCTGACGAGATAAAGGATTTGTGAATTCGACTTGACTTTGATTCCGGAGCAGTACATCAGGTCGGGGAAGATAACGAGGGAAGTAAAGTCGGTCGTGAGCTCCAGGGTGAAGGTGGGGATGAGCTATCTGGAAGCCTGCGAGCTCGTCGAGAAGGAGATCAGGGACCGGGGTGGAAAGCCCGCCTTCCCCGTGGGGATCGGGGTGAACCAGGTGACGGCGCACTACGCCCCCGGTGAGGATGACGAGTCGGTCTTCAGAGAGAGCGACCTCATCAAGGTCGACTTCGGGGTCCACGTCGACGGCTACGTGACCGACACCGCCGTCAGCCTGACGTTCAACCCTGACTACGATCTCATGCTCGACGCGACTCAAAGGGCGCTGAACGTGGCCATCTCGGCCGCGAAGAGCGGGGCGAGGACCGGAGACATCGGCGGGGAGGTCCAGAAGGAAGCCTCCAGATTCGGCTTCAAGACGATTCAGAACCTGACGGGGCACACCCTGGACAGGTACGTCGTCCATGCAGGCAAGAGCATCCCGAACCTGTACATGCCGGGGACCCCGTCCCTCAGGAAAGGGGATGTCTTCGCCATCGAGCCGTTCCTCACCCTCGGCAGAGCCGCCGGCTATGTGGTGGACGGGCCCAGGCAAACCATCTTCTCACTGGTCGCGAGGAAGAAGACCGGTTCAGCGGACCTGGACGCCTTCGTGGCCCGGGTCTGGGACGACAGGAAGACGCTCCCGTTCACTACGCGATGGTACTCTGACGGGGTCGGGGCCAAGAAGGCGAAGGAGATCGTGTCCAAACTGGTGGCGAAGAGGGTGATGAGGGCCTACCAGGTCCTGGTAGAGGCGTCAGGATGCCCAGTGGCGCAGTTCGAGCACACTATGGCCCTTGACGAAGGCGGGCTGCAGATTCTAACCTGAAGGCTTCGTGGTCTCGCCGTAGACCAGGCTCACTCTGGCGGTGTTGCCGCACTTCGTGCACTTCCCGCCGTCCTTGGTGATGTAGTCCCCGACGGTGAAGGCCCTCTTGGTCTTCTGGCCGCAGACGGGGCACTCTTCTACGGTGTAGACGAGCAGCTTGGACTTCTTGTCATTCCCCGGGACGGAGCTCATCATTGTGCGACGCCTAGAGTGTTACCTATGCCGGCTACCACGACGTCGTCCCCTTCCTTGGTCTTCTCTTCTATGACCCGGTTGAGGACTGTGACCACCTTGTCGGAGGCCTCGGCGATCTCCTTTCTCATGACCGTTATCGCCTCGAGGATGCTCTGCTTCACGAGGATGGCGTAGAGGGGTATCGTGTTCTTGGTCGCCACCTCCTCGATCTGGTACTTCTCGACCCCGATTCCGCCGATGGCTGCGCCGACCCCTTCGGCGATGTCCCCGGTCTTCTCCCCTTCGAGCTTCAGGGCAGCGTCTATCATGACTATGGCGCTCGGCTTGACTCCCATCTCCTCAATGACCTTCCTGATGGCGACCCCGGGCTGACCGACGTAGGCCATCGGACCGTTCGCCTTCAGGACGTAGAGCTTCCTCCCCTTGTACTCGGTGATGGCCATTACGGTGTCCTTTGCGATGACGCGCTTCTCCTTGCCCACCATGTACTTCGAGACCACTGCTGCGCCAATGCCATCCCCGATAGGCTGGCCGACCTTGAAGGAATCGACGGCGTTCAGGTAGGCGTCAGCCTCCTGTATGATCATGGGCATGAGCATCTGCAGCTGGATGAGCGTGAAGTAGGAGTTCGTCTTCTTCCCCAGCAGGTAGAAGTGCCGCACGACTTTGTGCAGGATATTGAGCGCGGTCGCGACCTCGAGCAGGTTCTCTGAGATGGACACGGTGACGGGGTTGACCGGGTTGCTCTGGCTCATGAGGGAGGCGACCTCAGCTCGGACCCTGTCGTTGTTGGTGGTGACGACGTGGTCAATCTTGTTCACAAGCCCTGCCGGGTCGATGTCAACGGGCATTATTGTGACGTAGTCCAGGAACTGGTCGACGCGCTGTGCCGGGTCGCTGGGGGCCTTGCCGACGTTGACCATGTAGTCGATCGCTTCTTTCCTGGCCTTCTCCTTCATCACCTTGAGCTTGTTCAGGCCGCTTCCGATCTCGCGGAGAGCGTTGTAGGTCTGGAGCCTTGTGCCATAGAAGAAGAATGCGACGAACGAAGCCACCCAAAGGAGGGTGATTATGGTATTGGAATCAAACGGAAGAGTCTGCAACGCTATGCCCGAGAGCAAATTACGGAAACCAGAATTCCTGTCCCGCGCCCGGACTTAAATGTTCTGGATTGAAACTCCGGAAATTGGTCATTTTGCTGATTTGATGAAATGGGCGCCGGCACCTCGGCTTCCCGACTCCTCTCGGAAGTCAGTAGCACCGGGGCGACGTGCGGTTTGACTGCCAGGGTCGGAATGAGTCTGGGTCGGACCCGCACGCTATGGCCGGCTGAAAGGCACCGCCTCCGTTTGTGTAGATTAACGTTTCTGAGACAAGGGGAGGCGTTCTCGAAGGTAGAACTATACGCTCTGCGGGGTTCTCTCAACGCGGGGGAGGTGGCCCCACGCCTTCACGAAAAGAAGAGTTGCGGCTAGCATTACGGCACCGACCGGTCAAGACGCATCGCAGTAACGACGTAACCCCCATCTGGTTTATACTAGGCGGGGTTGTGGTGTAGGGCATGCAGAGGAAGCTTCTGGACATCCTTGCCTGCCCCATCGACAAGCACTATCCGCTGGAGCTCCTTGAGTTCGAAGTGAAGGACGAAGTGATTGTGGAAGGGGCGCTGCTCTGCTCCCAGTGCGGGAGATACTACCCGATCATCGACGAAATCCCCGTGATGCTCCCCGACGAGTTGAGGAACCGCAAGGAGGACCTGGGGTTCCTCGAGAAGTGGAGTGCGAAGCTTCCTGAAGGCGTCGTGCACGGTGGGAAGCCTTGGAGTCTTTAGCAAGTTGGAAGAAAGACTCTGCAAGAAACCATAAAGGCGCCGTCACAGGCCCGGCCGAGCGGTATGGGGGTATAGCCCAGCCAGGCAGGGCGACAGGCTCCAGTGGTCAAACAAACAAGTTTGATGACACGGCAGCGTGGATGATATGACATTGGAGCTGCAGAAACCTGTAGACCGTCGGTTCAAATCCGACTACCCCCACACCCTTGTATTTGTAACGGTCGTAATCTTCCTGCTCGCCTTCCCGGTGGTGCCGTGGGTGAAGGCCGCTTCCGTTGGTGACCAGACCTCCGCGACGGACATGCCTGCGCAGACGAGCGTGTCCGTCAACTCGAACCTCAGCACGTTCAACTCGACCTCGACGCAGGTCACCACATGTCTCGACAGGTCTGGCCAGCCTCGCGTTTCGCCTTCGACAAGGGTTGCACTCGTTCAGCCAATCTTCACCGCGACCCCCTATTCTCAGTACATCTACGGCTCGTTCTATGCCTTCTACAAGAAGTACTACTCCGCGGTCGGGAACATCACCACCGACCTGAAGCTGCTTAACACGAGCGTTGTGAGCGGAAAGAGCTTCAACTTCGGGTGGGGCCATAGTTACCCGCTGTATTCATTCATGAAGTCGAAGGCCGCCCAGAACTGCGGTCTTGTTCTCGGTAAGAACCTCAACGTCGTTAGCGACATCAACGTCACGCAGGGTGCCCTGTTCGCCAAGAACGGGTCGGCCAATTTTGACGTCGTCGTCTACGGCTTCGCCGAATATCTAACCACTCACGAGTATTCTCAGCTCATGAAGTTCGTCGCCCAGGGAGGGAGGCTTGTGATCATGGGAGGGGACAGCTTCCAGGTCAGGGTGTACTATAACCC
>DATFYS010000053.1:0-2206 GCA_035314885.1 Nitrososphaerales archaeon
CTCGACTGTCAGGAGCACCGTCCAAGTCTACCTCTCGTTCTTCAGCACCCAGTTCTACCCTGCGAATATCCTTCCTACGGCTGTGGCGACGGTGTCGAACTTCAACCCCATGACGTGGGCGGTCCAGTCGTTTAGGACCCTGCAGCAGGGGACTCTGGACGTCTTCCTATTGGTCCCACTCACCGGGCTCTCAGCCACGCTGCTCTTCATCGGGTTCCTCTTCTACCGCAGGACCATGGAGTTCTGACCGCAACAAAACTGTAAAAACGGACTGCCAAGACCGATGGTGCTCGAATTGGCGAAGAACACAATCGTCAAAGAGATCCTGGGGAAGTACAGAGAGGTTTGGGCCCTGGGTAGTTCCATGGCCGTGCTGGGCTGGGACACGGAGACGCACATGCCGGAGGCCGGGGCGAGCGCCAGGGGAATCGCCTTTGGTCAGCTGGCAATGCTGCAGCAGAAGGCGACGGTGGCGCTAGACCCGCTCGTAAGCAAGGCTGAGAAGGCCCGGGACCTGGACGACATGGAGAAGGGGATCGTCCGCGTCATGCGGAGGAACCTAGACTACTACCTCAAGGTCCCGCCGGCGCTGGTGGACGAGATCCAGCGGGTGACGACCCAGGCGACCGTCGTCTGGAGGACTGCCAGGAAGAAGTCCGACTTCAAGCTGTTCAAACCCCACTTGGGGAAGATCATTGAACTGGAAAGACAGATCGCCGAGAAGCTCGGGTACCAGGGGCATCCGTACAATGCGCTTCTCAACCTATACGAGGAAGGTTTCACCGTCAGGGACGCCGATGCGGTCTACGCAAGACTGATCCCGGGTAGCAGGAAGATCCTGGCGAAGGTATCGGCCGCCGGGGTCTACCCTAGCAAGCATCCCCTCGAGTCTGTGAAGTACCAGAAGGAATCGATGGAACGGGTCAACGAAGGTATCGTCAAGCTCCTGAAGATGCCCCCCAAGAGATTCAGGATGGACGTGTCGACGCACCCGTTCACCACCAACCCGGCCCACGACGACGTCAGGATTACCACCCGCTACGAGGGGGTGGACTTCAAGGCGACCATGTTCTCGACCATCCACGAAAGCGGCCACGCCATCTACGGGCTGCAGACCGACGAGAAGCTGAGGTACACCCCCGTGGACGACGGCGCGTCATATGGGATACACGAGTCCCAGTCGAGGTTCTGGGAGAACGTGGTCGGGAGGAGCCACGAGTTCGTCAAGCTCGTCGACCCCCTGCTCAGGAAGAACCTGCCGTTCGTGTCGAAGTACGACGACGAGAGCCTGTACTACTACTTCAACACCGTGAGGAAGAGCTTCATCAGGGTCGACGCCGACGAGCTCACCTACAACTTCCACACAGCGCTCAGGTATGACATAGAGAAGAAGGTCATCAACGGCGACGTGGACGTGGCGGAGATCCCGTCTGTCTGGAACGACACCTTCGAGAAGTATCTTGGAATCAGGCCCAAGAAGGACTCCGACGGGGTCCTGCAGGACGTCCACTGGAGCGGCGGCTCCTTCGGCTACTTCGCAACCTACACCCTCGGCAACGTGGTCCTGGGGATGATCTGGCACAAACTGAAAGACGGCGCGGTGATCCGCGAGGCCGTCGGCAGGGGGGACCTGATGCAGCTCAGGGAGTGGCTTAGGGCTAACATCCACCGATACGGGTCCATCTACGCCCCCAAGGCCCTACAGATGAGGGTGTTCGGGGAAGCTTACAACCCGGAGAGGCTCCTCAGCTACTACGACTATAAGTTCGTCAGGTAGGTTGGAATTTGGCCAAGACAGGGCCCATGTCAGGCAAGGTCTGCATGGTCACCGGTGCCAGTTCGGGGATCGGCGGGGCCACGACGGAGGCGCTGGCGGAGATGGGTGCAACGGTGGTCATGGTCTGCAGGAACAGCGCCAAGGGAGAAAGGGATCAGTCCGAGATAAGGGCGAAGACCGGCGGATCAGTCGAGCTCCTTCTTGCGGACTTCGCATCCCTGGACTCGGTCCGGAGGCTGGCTGAGGAGTTCGCAAAGACGCACGATTCTCTCCAGGTTCTGGTGAACAACGCCGGCCGAGTGGGGCTCAGGCGTTCGGTCACCGCGGACGGCTTCGAGGCGACCTTCCAGGTGAACTATCTTTCCCACTTCCTCCTGACACGGCTCCTCCTCGACTCTTTGAAGAAAGGAGCTCCCTCGCGGATTGTGA
>DATFYS010000054.1:0-5619 GCA_035314885.1 Nitrososphaerales archaeon
GGGGTGGCCATCGAGGATGTAGCAGTGGCAAGCCTCATTTACGACAAGGCAATCCGAAGCGGAACTGTCCGGCCGGACGAGTTCTCTTTCAGTTGACTGGCGTCTAACCCATCGGGGGCATGCCGCCCATTCCTCCCCCTGGAGGAGTCGGCGGAGCCTTCATCTTGGTCGCTGCGATGACGTCGTCGATCCTTAGGATCATACAAGCAACCTCGGTGGCGCCCCGCAGAATCTGCAGCTTGACCGCCAGGGGCTCCCACACAGACTTCACATACATATCCGCCACCTTTCCGTTCATGGCGTCAACACCGTACCACTTCCCCTCCTTGCCGTGCCTGGCTCTCAGGTCGACCTGGGTGTCGATGGGGTCCATCCCTGCGTTCTCGGCCAGGGTCAGAGGGATGCTCTCGATGGCGTCTGCGAACTTGAGGGCTGCAAGCTGTTCCCTTCCCGTGAGCTTCTGGGCCCAAGCCCTCAGCTGGAACGCGACTTCTGCCTCTGGCGCGCCGCCTCCGGCCACCACTGCGGGCATCTCAACCACGTCTTTGGTCACCATCAGCGCATCGTGGAGTGCGCGTTCGGCCTCGTCCACAACCCTCTGGGTTCCTCCTCTCACCAGAATTGTGACGGCCTTGGGGTTCTTGCACCCCTCGACGAAGACCCACTTGTCGTCTTCCAGCTTCCTTTCCTCCACAAGCTTGGCGTACCCCAGGTCCTTCGCGGTAAGGTCGTCGAGGTTTGTGACGATCCTTGCGCCGGTGGCCTTCGCGAGCTTCGTCATGTCGCTCTCCTTTACTCTCCTCACAGCGAGGATCCCTGCCTTCGCCATGAAGTGCTGAGCCAGGTCGTCGATCCCTTTCTGGCAGATGAGCACGGTGGCCCCAGCCGACTTCACCTTGTCTACCATGGCCTTCAGGATGTTGCTCTCTTCGTCCATGAACTGCTGCATCTGGGCGGGGTCGTTGATCCTGATTTCTGCGGAGAACTCAGTCTTCTCGATCTCAAGCGCCGAGTTGACCAAGGCTATCTTGGCTTCGTCAGCACGCCTGGGCATCCCCGAGTGCACCACTTCCTTGTCGAGGACGATCCCCCTGATCATCTGCGTGTCGGTGAGTGCCCCTCCGGGTTTCTTCTCGACCTTGACGTTGTCGATGTCCGCCTTGAACCCGTCGGCCCCCTTCTCAGCAATCAGGAGGACGGCGTCGACCACCACTCCAGCGAGATGAGGGGCATCCTCGTTGACCAGCTTCGTGACCATGCTGGTGTTCGCAATCTTGAGGAGGTCAGCCCTGCTCTGGGGGTCAACCTTCTCTGCCACCTCTTCCAGTATCTTCTGCGCCTTCTCCGCGGCGCGCGAGTATCCATCTACAATAACCACCGGGTGCACATCTTTCCCGATCAGATCCTCTGCTTTTTCGAGCAGCGCTCCCGCGATTACCACAGCAGATGTCGTCCCGTCGCCCACCTCATTGTCCGTAGCCTTGCTGATCTCCACCATCATCTTGGCAGCTGGGTGCTGGATATCCAGTTCCTTCAACATCGTGGCGCCGTCGTTCGTGATGGTGACGTCCCCCATCGAGTCAACCAGCATCTTGTCCATCCCCCTCGGTCCAAGCGAGGTCCTCACCACCTCGGCAATCAACTTCGCCGCCGTGATGTTGTTCCTTTGAGCCTCTCTACCTCTCGACTCACCGGAACCTTCCTTCAGAATTATTACTGGTTGGCCTGTAGCCGACATCTAAATCATGGTATACAACTCCCCGGTGTATATATGATTTCTCGTCCGGTGATGCCTCGCCAGAGGCGGCAAGAAATTCTTAAGAGTGGTTTCGGGGTCCGGCGGGTCCCTATTTCATATCGTCTTCTCCCGCACTCAGCAGGAGGCTTGCTGCCGAGGCCGTCGGCACCTTCGTCTTTGTTCTTGTCGGGGCTGGCTCTGCCCTCGGGACACCTGCCAATTCTGATCCATCATCGTCTCTGCTGATTGCGGCTCTGGCCAACGGTCTCGGGTTGGCCATGGCGGTCTCCGCGACCATGGGGACCTCTGGAGGAGTGCTCAATCCAGCCGTAGCATTGGGGTTGCTGGTCGGGGGGAAGCTCCGTTCACGCGACGTAGTCCCATATGCGGTTGCGGAGCTGGCCGGGGCCACATTCGCCGGGGGAGCACTGGTCCTTGTCTTCCCCTCTTCGCTGGGGAACCCGGTGCACTGGGGGGCACCCACTCTCTCCGCAGGAATCTCCGCCCTGCAGGGAATCGGAATAGAGGCTCTGCTGACTTTCGTCTTGGTGATCGCTGTCTTCGGCACGGCCGTCGACGGCAGAGCTCCCCACATCGGGGGTCTGGGCATCGGCCTTGCCGTCCTGGCCGACGTTCTGGTGGGCGGGACCCTGACGGGGGCTGCGATGAACCCGGCCAGGGCCTACGGACCGATGATTGCCGGCGCTTTCTTTCCGAGCTACTGGTATGTCTACCTGGCCGGACCGGTCCTAGGAGCCATCGCCGCAGGACTCGTCTACCGCTATGCTTTTGAGACGAAGCAGTAACGGGAGTTTCGATTAAATAACTCCTCAGGCGGGCGCATCGGGTCTTTGACAGCTTCGTCCTCTAGGCTCAGCAGAGAGCACGCCAAGGAGGTCCTCGTCAGACTCGACGCTGCCGTGGGCGTTGCCAAGGGGAGGACCGCCAGGGAGACAATGGTGAAGCTTCTGAACTCGGCTGTTCCCACCTACTCCTGGGTCGGAATCTACGCGGTGGAGGGGAAGGACCTTGTCCTGGACTCATGGGTGGGGCCTGCAGCCACGGAACATACCCGGATCCCCATCGGCAAGGGGGTTTGCGGCTATGCGGCGAAGTCGGGGAGGACTGAGATCGTGTCTGATGTGACCAAGGATCCTAGGTACCTGCAGTGCTTCCTTTCGACCAGATCCGAGATCGTGGTCCCCATTACGAGCGGCGCCACTGTCCTTGGCGAGATAGACATAGACAGCGATCAGCTCGATGCGTTCTCATCTGTCGACCGCGAGTTTCTGGAGGCGGTGGCGAAGAAGGCAAGCGCCCTCTGGTCCGCGTGATCTCGGGAAGTCTATAACATAGGTTATACTTTAAAAGCCATGAATCTGGGTCCCCGGTGGGTTCTCAATTGAAGCTAGAAATCAAGGACCTCCATGCCAGCGTCGAAGGGAAGGAGATACTGAAGGGGGTAGACCTGACCGTAGCCCAGGGGGAGACGCACGCGCTGATGGGTCCCAACGGCTCCGGCAAGAGCACCCTTGCGTACACTCTTATGGGACACCCGAAGTACCAGGTCACCTCAGGGCAGGTCACGATAGACGGGGAGAGCATCCTTGGGCTCGCTCCTGACAAGAGAGTCAAGAAGGGGTTGTTCCTCGCCTTCCAGTATCCGGTGAGCGTCCAAGGGGTGAGCATGTTCTCGTTCCTCAGGGCAGCCTACAACAACTCGCGCCCTCCGGGCTCGGAGACCCCTACCATCTTCGAGTTCAGGGAGACGGTGGCCGAGAAGCTGAAGATGCTGAGCATGGATGCCTCGTTCCTCAACAGGTACCTGAACGAAGGGTTCTCGGGGGGCGAGAAGAAGAGGGCGGAAATCCTCCAGATGGCGCTCATGCAGCCGAAGTTCGCCGTCCTTGACGAGACCGACTCCGGCCTCGACATCGACGCCCTGAGGATAGTGGCCGAAGGGATCAACAAGGTATCCGGACCGGAACTGGGGGCTCTCATCATCACCCACTACCAGAGGATATTGAAGTACATCAAACCTCAGTTCGTGCACGTCATGTTCGAGGGTAGAATCATACAGTCAGGAGGAGAAGACCTGTCGCGACTTCTGGAAGAAAAGGGCTACACCTGGATTGGGGGCTACAAGGAAGAGGAGCCTCTTTCACAGCAGACCCCATAACCCTTTTATCAGAGAAAATAACCTATGTTATATTCGAGAGTGAAAGGTTGAGTTCCAAAGTCGACCTGATAACAGAAGAGTACAAGGAGAAGTACGGATTCAGCGATCCCATCGACTCCTACGCCGTCAAGGGTACGAAGGGACTCAGCGAAAGGGTCGTTCAGGAGATCGTCCGGCTGCACGACGAGCCGGCATGGATGGAGCAGATCAGAATGAAAGCCCTGAAGCACTTTCTCGACAGGAAACCTCCGGCCTGGGCTCCTGACCTGGCTGACATCGACTTCCAGAGCTTCTACTATTATGCTAACCCGACCAATCAGGTTGCTAAGTCCTGGGACCAGCTCCCCGAGTACATCAAGAGGACCTACGACAAGCTTGGCATCACCGATGCCGAGAAAAAGTTCCTCGCCGGCGTAGGGGCCATCTACGAGAGCGAGGCGGTCTACCATAGCATCCAGGGAGTGCTCGCGAAGCAGGGAGTGGTCTTCACCGATACAGTCACCGCCCTGAAGGAGTACCCTGAGATCATGAAGAAGTACTTCGGTACCGTCGTCCCCTACATGGACAACTACATCGCAGCTCTTCAGACCGCAGTCTGGAGCGCAGGGAGCTTTGTCTACGTCCCCGAGGGGGTGAAAGTGTCAACCCCGCTTCAGGCTTACTTCAGGATAAACGAAAAGAACATGGGCCAGTTCGAGAGGACCCTGATAGTCGGCGAACCTTACAGCGAGATCACCTACATCGAAGGGTGCTCGGCCCCTGTCTATTCCTCCCAGTCCCTACACTCGGCCATCGTCGAGATTGTCGCCCTCAAGGGCTCGTTCGTGAAGTACACCACGCTCCAGAACTGGTCGCGGGACGTGCTCAACCTGGTGACAAAACGTGCTCACGCCTATGAAGACGCGACTGTGTCGTGGGTGGACTTCAACGGAGGCTCGAGGCTCACGAGGAAGTACCCTTCCATCTACCTGCTCGGACCGAGGTCCAGGGCGGACATCATCTCGGTCGCCTACGCCGGGCCTGGCCAAGTCCAAGACACCGGTGGCAAGGCCATCCACCTTGCGAAGGATACCACTTCCAAGATCATCTCCCGCTCCGTCTCCAAGGGCGGCGGCCACACCGTCTACAGAGGGCTTCTCCACATCGCCAAGGGAGCGACGAACGTGAAGTCGTCCGTGAGATGCGACGCCCTGCTTATCGACGAGAAGAGCACCACCGCGACCTATCCTTACATGGAAATCCAGGAGGATGACGCGACTGTCACCCACGAGGCCAGCGTCGGCAAGGTCGGCGAGGAGCAGCTGTTCTACCTGATGGCCAGGGGAATCTCAGAGAATGACGCACTCAGCATGGTTGTCAACGGGTTCCTTGAGCCCTTTGCGAAGGAACTACCCATGACCTACGCCGTCGAGTTCAATCGCCTGATGTCCCTCGAAATGACAAACGCTGTGGGTTGAGCGCCCAGGCCGCCAGTGGTCCAAATGTCTCAAGAAGCCTTGGGTTCATTCGACGAGAAACTGGTGACATCGCTCTCCAGCTCTCTCGGCGAACCCGGTTGGCTCAGGGAGACTCGGCTGAAGGCCTTCCGGGATTTCGTTGCCCTTCCGACTGAGAAGAACCCCCTCTACACCAAGTATGTCTCCTCCTTCAAGGTAGACCTTTCGCCCTTCCCCCTGACACCAGAGAAATCTGCTGTGGACTT
>DATFYS010000055.1:0-6637 GCA_035314885.1 Nitrososphaerales archaeon
TTCAATGTCACAAGCGGAGCCCTTGTCATGCTCTCGACTCCTCCCGCCAGCAACACCTTCCCTTCGCCCGACCATACCACCCTGGCCGCGTCATTGACCGCTTCGAGACCCGAACCGCAGAGCCTGTTCACGGTCGCGCCCGGGACTGTATGAGGGATGCCAGCAAGCAGGATTGCCATACGCGCAACGTTCCTGTTGTCTTCTCCTGCCTGGTTGGAGCAGCCCATGTAGACGTCGTCAATCCCGCTGGGGTCAATATGGGTGCGAGCAATTACCTCCTTGAGAACGAGCGCAGCCAGGTCATCCGGACGGACCGACCTCAGGATCCCTCCGTATTTCCCTATGGGGGTCCTGACGGCGTCGACCACTACCGCCAGTCGGTTCACGTTGACTCGGCCCTGTCAGCGGCTTATCTTCTTTGCTGACTCTCTGCCTTCAGTGAATCACGCCTATGGTGTCACAGGCGACACCGCGCTTTCTCAGTTCTCGCAGGAATATGTTGATTCCGATGGAGTCCCCCGCCATGTGACCCAATATGATCAGGTTGCCCAGGTGCTCCTTCCTGAGCTTCAGCAGCTCTTCGGGGTCGATGTGGAGGTAAATGACAGTGTCCATCCCGTGTTCGTAGTAGGTCTTCGCGACCGGGTATCCTCCATTGGTCCCTGCCGCAAACAACAGAACCCACTTGCCCAACGGGTCCGCATCATTCCCCATCCTCAGCTCGATCTTCGTTCTGGCATCCCTGAACTCGGGGATACGACTCAGGTCCCTGATCAGTCCGCCGACAGTCCTAGCCTTGGATTTGCTGATGGCCGCCAATAGGAAGTCCCGTGTGATCTGGTCGATGGGAAGGTGGATGTTCATGTAGGGCATCTTCATCGTCCGGGCGAATTCCACGTCGTGCATGTAGTTGGAGGCGTGGGCTTTCACATCGATGCGCGTGATCAGTTCCCTTACCGCTTCCTCCGCTTCCCGCCGAGGCACCTTCTTCTCGAGCATGAAATCGATGTGTCTCATGACCACGCTGGAAAAGGTCAGCCTGGCAGGCCCGACAGGATGATGACCGATCAGAAGGTCGTAGCCCGCCTGTTTGGCGAGAATTACCTCTGAGGGCCCGGCGTCCACCGAGAAGAGCGCTCTTTTGATTCCCCTGCCAGGTACCCAGATTCCGCTGTCTGTCGGTATCTTATCGAAACCGGCGATGTCAAGTGCTAGTCGCATCACCTGGGACGTGTCCAGTGCGGTCCCCACCTACTGGCCCGAGAAGTTGGCTTCTCTTTTTTCGAAAAAGGACCTGACCCCTTCTACGTGGTCCTTTGTCTTTCCTGCGATGTCCTGCAAATAGGTCTCGTATTCCAGCGCCGAATCCATGTCCACGACCACGGCCCGGTTCAGGGCCCTCTTGGTCAGCCCGATGGCCTTCGTGGGACCCTTCGCCAGCCTTTCAGATATCTTCGCTGTCTCTTGCCTCAACCTGTCGTCGGGGAAGACCCAGTTGACCAATCCAAGGCTCAGCGCTTTGGAGGCATCTATCGCCTCTCCCAACATCCCTACCTCCATCGCCCTCGAGAGGCCGAGGATTCTCGTGAGCCAGAAGCTTGTCCCCGAGTCGGGGACCAGCCCCACCTTGATGAAGGCCTCGTGGAATGTCGCCTTGTCAGACGCCGCTCGCATATCGCAGGCAAGCGCAAGCCCGAGCCCTGCCCCCGCAGTCAGCCCGTTCACGCTCGCCAGGACAGGCTTCTCCATCCGCCTGATTCTCTGGACGATTGGATTGTACTTGCTTTTGAGGACCTCACCAAGGAGCATCGGCTTCCCGTTCTCATAGTTCTCCCTGTTGGTGTTCAGGTCCTCTCCCACCGAGAAGGCCCTCCCCTCTCCGGTGAGCACGAGGCAGCGGACCTCGGGATCTTTCTCAGCCTCCTTCAGAGCGTCCAGCAGGTCGTCCCCCATCTGTCGGTCGAAGGCGTTGAGCTTGTCCGGCCTGTTCAGGGTGATCCATTGGACCCCGTTTTTCAGTTCTGTCTTGACCGTCTGGTAGGCCATCTCACTTGCCCTTGAATTCCGGCTTCCTCTTCTCCAGGAACGCCTTCATTCCTTCCGTCTTATCTTCGCTCGCGAAAAGGAGGTAGAAGAGCTCCCTCTCGAAGTCGATCCCCTGGCTGAGCCCCATCTCAAAGGACTTGTTCACCGCCATCTTCGCTTGCCTCACAGCAACCGGGGACTTCGACGCGATCTCCTCGGCCACCTTCTTGGCTTCGCTGAGGTACGCCTCCTTGGGTACGACCCGGCTGACCAGTCCCAGAGTCTTTGCCTCCTCGGCCCCCATCCTCTTCCCGGTCAGTATCATTTCCATGGCCTTGTACTTCCCGACGGCCCTGGTGAGCCTCTGGGTTCCCCCGCCACCGGGCATCACTCCGATGTCAATCTCGGGCTGTCCCAATTGCGTGGTCTCGGATGCCACCAGCACATCGAGGCTCAAGGCCAGTTCAAGGCCCCCTCCGAGGACGAACCCGCTCAGCGCGCCTACGATGGGTTTGGGGTACCTCCCGACCTTGTCCCATAGCGGGAAGAAATGCCCTGTCATCGCCATCTGGACCGCGGTGATTGGTTCCATCTCTTTGATGTCGGCCCCAGCTGAAAAGGCCCTCTCGCTGCCGGCGATTACCAGGCATCGAACCTCGTCATCTTTTTCGAAGGTGTTCAGAGCCGAGACCAGTTCCTCCACCATCTTCATGCTGAGGGCGTTCATGGCCTGTGGACGCTTGAGCGTTATCAGGCCAAGGGATCCTTCCTTGGATACCACTATCGTCTCATAGTTCATAGGTCGCGGGGCCAGCTGCGATTGTAATAACCGTTAATGTCGCCACGTTAAAGAACCGAGACGAGGTCCGCGCTGGCCGTGGGCACCTGGCACGATTCAATGCTGCGCGTCCGCTTCGAAGAGACTGACTTCATGGGGGTCGTGTACTATTCCAAGTTCTTCAACTGGCTCGAGGTAGGAAGGGTCAACCTGTTCAGACATCTCGGAATCGACCTGAGGGAAATCGCCCAGAGCGGATTCCATATCCCCGTGGTCCAGGCCCACGCGGACTATCGCGCTTCTGCGCGCTTCGACGACGAGGTCCTCGTAAGGACCCGGATCGCCAAGGTAGGCAACTCGAGCATCCGATTCGAGAACGAGGTATACCGCCTCCCAGAGAAGACCCTCCTCTGCACGGGGCACACTGTCCACGTGCTTACAAACAACTTGGGGAAGCCCGTCCGCTTCTCGGCCGACCTGCGGAAGAAGCTCACTTCGTTTTAGTGGGGCTACAACCGACTTAGTGCCCTAGCAGTAGTGGCTGTTTTATCTCATCCGTGACATTCATGAGCATTGGATCCAGCTCCTGGACCTCGGTCTAGGCGACTACCTCTGAACAGACGAATAACTGCGGACGAACTAACAAGTGCGATTCGGGGGTCTTCTTCAGTCTACGACGCCGCCAAGAGAATCGGAGTCAGGAATTCCGCAATCTATGTCGCGTTGCGCAGGTACAATCTCGAGAAACCCAAACAATGGCACAAACTCTGGCTCCTTCGAGTAGGCAGGCTCAGGAAACTTGGTCTTCAAAGCATAATCGAGCAGGTTAACGATAGAATGTATGTGGCGGACTTGATGGGCACCGAGGGCACAATAACCTGTGGTTACGATGCCACCGTAAACAAGACAAGATTGAAGATTCAAGTGGGGATGACGGACCGTCCTTGGGTTGCGAAATTTGCCCAGGTCTGCGGGGTTGGTCGACCTTCGAAATTGCCCCCAAAGTTCGGTCGCAAGAAAGACGTGTTTGTCTCCCAACTGAGCGGCCTTAGGGCTTTGCTGGTCCTAAGAGATGTCTTCCCCTTTTTGATGGGAGGAAAGCGCCGAGAAGCCCTGCGGGCAATAGAATTCTTTTCGCCCACAGGTTACAAGCGAGGGAGATACCGAGCGCGTGAGATATGGAATCCCAGAATATTCTTGTGGAAGGACACTGGACGGTCTAGGCACCAGAACTCTTAGCGGACTTGGTCTCCGACGCACTTTTCCATTCATAGAATCCCTTGCCTGTCTTCCTTCCGAGCAGACCAGCGCGTACCATTTCTCTCAGTAGGGGGGAGGCGCGGTACTTGCTGTCCTGGAACTCCTGCATGAAGACCTGTGTGATATTCAGAGTGGTGTCCAGCCCCACGTAGTCCAGAAGCTGAAGCGGCCCCATGGGCCAGTTAAGCCCCAGCTTCACCGCCTTGTCTATGTCTTCAGGGTCGGCAACTCCCTCGTGAACGAGGAAGACGGCTTCGTTCAATGCAGGCACGAGCATCCTGTTCACTATGAACCCTGGAGAATCCTTCTTGCATAGGACGGTCTCCTTCCCAAGTTTCATCGAGACATCGCGGACGAACTGGACAGTCGAGTCGCTTGTCTTCTTCCCTCTGATTATCTCGACCAGGGGCATCAGCTGAGGAGGATTGAAGAAGTGCATTCCGCAGACCAGTTCCGGGTTCTTGGTTACCGAAGCAAGCAGGGTGATGCTGATCGACGATGTGTTCGATGCCAGCACTGTCTTCTCGTCGATGATAGACGCCACCTTTCTGTAGAGTTCCAGTTTCAGGTTGGGGTCCTCGGTGGCCGCTTCGATTACCAGTACGGAGCCTCGGATTGCCTCTTCCAGGTCGAGGGTGGGCTTGATCCTTCTCACCGACTCTTCTCCCTGTCCCTTGGAGATCTTCCCCTTTTCCACGAATTTCGCGACGCTTTCGCGAATCATCTGCATCCCCTTGTCCAGGAACCTCTGCTCCACATCCAGCATGGAGACCTCGTAGCCGCCTACCTGGGATGCCACCTGGGCTATGCCGTGTCCCATGAGGCCGGCCCCCAGCACGCAGATCTTCCCGGAACTATTGACCATAAGGTCGCGAGCCACGACAGGGGTTTTAACCCTTGGCGGCCTTTCTTTCGAACAGAACGTTCGAGAAGCTCCGCCTACAACCGTGGCGCCGAAGGGCCCCAATCAAAGGGGACCCCTGAGGGACCATGACGAACCGCCAGTCGAACTTCCCCTTCATCGCGAAAATGGTGTCGACCAGGTCCATGGCCCGTTCGGCCTCTCCTGAAATGTAGCCAATCTGGTTCCAGATCTCCTTCCCCTCGCGCCCTGGCCTGTGAATGGCAACAGCCCCGTCGGAAACATAGACTGACTCCTCAGTCAGCATCCCCTCGACGACATCAGGCGTCAGAGACATGGCCGCGAAACCGTCCCACAGTGCTCCCCGCCCCAATCTGTATTCCCTGGACCCTCTAATTGAGCGCATGACGATGTCCTGGTCGGGTTCCTTGGCAATCCTGACCCCCGCCCTCCGGTGGAACCTCGTCCTCCTCCCGGGCTCGTAGACACTGTACCTGGCGATCTCCCGGAAACCCATCTTCGCAACCTGCCCGTGTGACGCCTTGTTCCTGGAACCGCTCGTTAGCCGGAAGACCGGAGCACCGCTGTCCCTTGCTACCTTCATGGCGTTGTCTCCAAGCTTGCTGGCGAGCCCCATCCTCCGGTAGTGCGGATGGACCCTCACCCCTTCAAACCAGGCTGACCCGTCCCGGAGGAACCTGACCCTGTTCAGAGCGACGGGGGAACCGTCAGCATCGACCACGAACATCTTCGCGGACCTGTCCTTGATCCAATCGTCCCAGACGTGAGGTATGTAGTTGTGGCCGCCCCACACATCCTTGATGAAACTCATCAGAGGCACCCTGTCCGAGGGCCTGGCTTTCCTTACCTTGAAGTCCAAGAAGCGAGCCCGCGTAGTTCCTATCGTAAAACCGTTCCCTGCGGAGCCTGCCTCTTTGGACCGTATGGAAGCTTGAGATGGAGGATGGCCCCGGCCGCCCTTCCCACCGCTGAGATGACATAGAGATAGGCCAGGGACAGCCACAGGCTATTCCACACAGTAAGGTAGACCAGGGCAAAACCAGCGGAAACAGACCCTATCATAGTAGTGACCCCCGTCACCAGGTTGTACTCGGCATTGTACCTCCCCCTCTGCCCTGCTGGAGCGATGTCATAGAGGTAGGCAACGAAAGCCACGTTGAGGAAGGCATTGGTGACCCCCGAGAAGATGTTCAGGACGTAGAGCTGCCAGGGCGCGGACATGAACATGTAGATGACAGGATATACCACCAGGCCCATTCGACCCCAGAACACGCCCCTCCTTCTGCTTCTGTCGACAAACCTCCCTATCACGGGTTGGAAACCGATCGTCGAGGCAACTGCAATGACCTGAGCCAGGCTGTACTGGAAGAGGTTTGCATGGACAATGTTGACGGTGGTAATCGTAAACAGGGGCCAGGCAAACCCCCAGAACAACCCGTAGACCCCGGTCGCGACATAGTACTTCCTCAGGCTCGCGCTCCCGTCCGTGGAGATTGGTTTTTTCTCCACCATCTGATCCTTCTGGCCCACCAGGATCAGCGCAGAGAACACGAAGAACCCTCCTGCTAGGAGGTAAAGGGCGGCTGGAGACGGGTAGTAGGCTGTTAACGCCGTCGTCAGAAGCAGCGCGACGAGCGCGCCGAAGTAGATCACCCTCGCAAAGGTCCCGAGAAAATAGCCTCTGGCCCTGC
>DATFYS010000056.1:0-6968 GCA_035314885.1 Nitrososphaerales archaeon
TTCACGATGGCATCGAAGGTGACACTGAACGGGGCAGTGCCGTTCTCGGGCGCTGCCTTGAGGACGATTGTCAGTGGAACCGGAGGAGTGGATTTCACGGTCTGAGAAACCGCCACGCTGATGGTGGAGTAACTGACGAGGGTCTTGGTTTGCAGTATCTGGCTCTCCATGGAGTTGATCTGCGCGTCTACCCCTTGGAGCTGGGTCTCGATGTTCAACGTGGTGTTGATGTTGGCCGATTGGTTGAGGAGCCGTAGGAGGGCGTTCTCCTCCGTCCTGAGCGAAGCAAGAGTTGCATTGAGGTCCGTATACTGGACGCTTACGTCGTTGGAATTGGAATTGAGGCTGACGAAGGTGCCGAGAGCCTCGACTTTCGCAAGGACCGTGTTATACTGCGCGGCTGGTACTCTGATCACCACGTAGGCCGAATTCTGACTTGTTGACTGGTAGGCCACATATCCACCAGCCCCGTAGGCCAGAGAAACGACCTGTCCTGCGGTCGATTGCGGGTTGGGTGATTCAATGCTGAGATCGCTGGAAAACTCGAGGAGGCTCCCTGTGCCTCCAGTGGTATTGCCATTATTGTTGCTGCCCGGGTTCTCTTGTGTCGTTTGTGTCGTCGTCCCAATGTAAGTTGACACGGAGGTGGACACCATTGTCGTCGATGACGAAACGGCGTATCCTGACCCTCCGGCCGGGACGATCACGTAGTCCGAGCCGCCGTTGGCGACGTTTCCACTAGATGAGCTGACAGATGAGGCGACGAACCCATTGCCATAGGATTGCTGAGCAAGTGGTGCAGCTCCGAAGGTTCCCGAAATGCCTGAAGGCAACCCTGAAGCCAGGCCCACCGCGAATCCTGCAACGACGACGAACGCCCCTAGGAGAATGAAAGCTCGCTTTGCCGTCATATTCCCGAACTTATTCAGGTTCATCGGCCCCCCTGGGGCAACACCCCGCCTTAGTCCCATTCCAGAGAACGGGGTGTTCTCATAGCGCGAACGCACAAGGCTTTATCTCGTCTCAAGGTCCCATGAAGCGGGTTGTCGGAGTCGAACAAGCAGAGGGTCGACTACGAGCTCCGAGGCAAGACCCTCACAGTCTACCTCTACCTCCTAAAACATGGCAAGGCGGTCGGGGTCCGGGAGATACAGAAAGAGCTGGGCTTCTCGAGCCCCAGCGTGGCCTTTCATCATCTCGACAAGCTCGTGGGCCTGGGTGTCGTGGAGAAGGACGAATACGAGAGGTATGTCCTGGCGCGGAAGGTCGACTCCGGTATACTCCATTCGTTCGTCAGCATAGCGGGCCTCAACCTCCCCAGGCTCGGGTTCTACGCCGCCTTCTTCACCACCATCGCAGTCGCCTACGTCTTTCTCAACAGGAACTCCTTGGACCTGTACGCCCTGATCGGCACCGTCGGGGGAGCGGCCATCTTCTGGTACGAAGCCTGGCGGGTCTGGGGGAGGAAGCCGTTCTAATGACTAGAACTAACTACGGCAAGGAGGCCGATGTATGAGTATGGATGGAAAACGCACAGGGGCGGGCATCATAGGTGGCCTGCTTCTGGGGCTGGCAATCATCGGGGCTTCGGGGTTCACCACCGGCCTATACGGAAGCTTTGGCGCGGTCGGGGAGAATGTAGCAACGCAAAGCTCGGTGTCCACCTCCGTGTCCACTTCCGTGGCGGTAGCAATCAGCAGCTCAACCATGTTATCCACCTCTACGGGAACGGGCCAGTATACGGCGGCACCAGGGCAAAACTACACCACGAGTGTCAGCTCATCGGTCAGCACATCTGCCAGCTCATCTGTCTCGACCCAAAAGACGAGCAGCCAGCCCAGTGCCCCTGAATTCGCCGCTATTTTCAACGGCGGGGCGCAGTCTCCGTCGCACCTTGACAACATCTCCGGCCAGCCTGCTCTGGTCGATGGGGTAGTCTTCCTCCCACTCCTCGTTGCAGTGATTCTCGGCGCCATCCTTTTCAGAGCTTCTGCAGGCCGAAGTCGGAAGACGGAACCTGAATAGAGCGACCTGTTCTCTGTCTATTGCGGTACCATGACGCCTTTGGCGTTTGGTTCTTTTCCTTCCCATCGCTGTGACCAATGGGCAAGGTTGCACAGGATTCCGTAGAGTTCGTGCCCCTTGTCAGTAAGCGAGTACTCTATCCTTGGATGCTCCTCTGCGATCACCTTCCTCTGAAGGACCCCGAATTTCTCCAGCTGAGCCAGCCGCTCGGCCAGCGACGTCGCGCTGATCCCGTGGATCCTCCTCTTGAGCTCGTTGAACCTGGCCGGCTCGCGCTGCCCCAGCGCATGTATCGTGGGAAGCGTCCAGGTCCTCGTCATCTCGTTCCAGGTGGTGTGCAGCACCTGGCATGAGTCGTGGATTTCCCTGTCGGCCTCGACTGACTTGCTCAAGTCGATTCTACCTACTAAGTCAGGTTTTACTACTATCTATAAAAACATGGCTCGCAGGGCGCCAACATGGAATCGGAGCCGCAGGCGAGCAGGCGCAGAGGTGCAGCCAGCTCTTTCACCGAGGAGGAAGCCGCATTCCTCGCAGAGAACTTCCTCGGAAGGGTCGCGACGGTATCGCTCTCCGGGCAGCCGCACGTCGTTCCCGTGGCATACAAGTTCGACGGGAAGACCATCACCTTCGGCGGATGGAACCTCGAGAAGAGCCTGAAGTTCAGGAACATGATGTCCAACCAGAAGGTGGCCTTCGTCGTCGACGAGATCGTCTCCACCAGGCCTTGGCGGGTCAGAGGGCTCGAGGTGCGCGGCAGGGCGGAGCCAATCCGCGGGAGCGAAGGTGTGACTGGAGTGAGGATAATCCCAGTCAATATTAGGAGCTGGGGGCTGAAGGGTTGAGCGTGCAGCCGAGCGATTTTGAGAACCGAGTGACGACGGCGGTTGGGAAGCTGGAGGAAAGCATCGTCATGGTGAGCAGCACCCGGCTCGAGCGAAGGTTCTACGGCGTGGTCCCGCTTGAAGGCGCGGGCTCGGGAATAATCATCGATGGGAAGGGACTGATCATCACCAACAACCACGTCATTGATGGTGCGAACCAGGTCCAGGTCCATCTGAAGGACGGACGCACTTTCACCGGTGATGTCGTCGGCTCAGACGAAGCAACTGACGTCGCAGTGATCAGGGTCGAGGCTTCAGATCTCCCCGCATCAGAGCTCGGGAACTCGGATGCTCTCAAAGTGGGGCAGCTCGTCCTGGCCATAGGCAACGCCCTGGCACTGCCGGGCGGACCGACGGTCTCCATGGGGGTGCTCAGCGCCAAGGGAAGGCCACTGCCGGGCACCGATTTCATCTTCGAGGGACTGCTCCAGACAGACGCTGCGGTCAACCCGGGGAACAGCGGAGGCCCTCTTGCGGACCTCGACGGCAAGGTAATCGGCATCACCACAATGATGATACCATTCGCCCAGGGAATGGGGTTCGCCATTCCGGTCAACACCGTGAAGAAGATTGCCGAGGAGATCGTCGAAACGGGTCACGTCAGCCGCCGCTGGATAGGGATATCCGGGGTCGACGTCACCCCTCCGCTGGCCCGGAGGTACGGCCTCAGGACGGAATCAGGGTTCCTTGTCGCAGAAGTCGTCCAGGGGAGCCCGGCAGACTACAGCGGGCTGAGGAACGGAGACGTGATAGTCGGCGCCGACGGGGCGGAAGTCAAGCTCACCAAAGACCTCCTTTTCGCAATCTCGAAGGTAGGGCCGGGTTCGGCCATACGGCTCGACATCGACAGGATGGGGAACAGGCGGACCCTCGGGGTCAGACCGACCGAGGCTCCACACATCCAAAGGACTGATGGCAGGTAGACGGCAAGCGAGCTAGGCCCTGAACTCGGGATAGACCGCGTCTAGAAGCTCCAGCGAGAGTCGGTCGTTGTTCACTCCGATCTGCTCTATCTGAAGCCCCAGCGGAATGTTGATGTCTAGAAGGTCGGCCTTCGTTATGATTTCCATGAAGACCTCGGTGGCGACCTTCACCGACTCGCGACCCATATTGTGGGCCGACAGCATGTCCTTCTTGACACGCGGAGGAATCTGCACGTCGAGGCTCTCCAAGAGCCTGAGGATGTTTGCAGAAGGCACGGTCGCCAGGCTGATGAAAACGGTCAGTGGTTCGGTTTTCTTCTGTTTGCAGAACTCCTGATACTGGGAGAGGAACCGGACGGCAGGGTCGGAGTTGAAGGTCACCTGACTGGTAACGAAGTTGCACCCGGCCTCCTCCTTGAGCCAGATCCTCTCGTGCTCCTCCAGGCGTCCTCTTCCCACCCCGTAGTCTTGCGGACCTTTCGATTCGCGGTCGAAGATACAGATGCCTCCGAGTGCCACGTCGGGTCCTCTTTCCGAATCTAGCATTCGCAGGGCCTCGGTCACGCTGGGACCGGGGAGAAAGTCGTCTTGGCTCTCCTTCCCCACCACGACGAGGTTGGGAATGCTGTAGTCGTTCATGATTCGTTTCGCTCTCCTCAGAAAGTCCTCCTTGGGCAGGCGTGGAGCGATGAGGTTCACAATAGGCTCGATGTACTCGGCAATCGACAGCGCGTATTCCTCCGGCGGAATGGTGGCCGGCGAGTAGTGAACCTCCCCTCCTTCCTCTCTCCTGTTGATCAGTTCAGGGATGTTGATTGCCGCGATTCTCCCGTCATGGAAAACCTCCTCCAGCCCACGAGGCTCCGTGTGAAACCTGGAGACGTCCTTCCTCGGTGGGACTACTTCATAGATGACTGGTCTGTTGCGAAGGTTGGCCCTTAGGGTCAATCACCGACGAGTTGGCGGTTCGGCTTAAGAGCCTTCGGACTGGGCGCCGTTCAGATGGGCGAGTAGACATTTGACCGCAGCCTTGGGAACACCGCCCTGCCCTTTCTGCTCGTGAACCTTGCCGCCTATTTTCTATGGCGCAGCGCCAGGTCGCTCGCGCCGCCGAACCGCATCTCGCTTGAACAGACGTCGACCTGCCTAAATCATCACGACGTCTTGGAGCCCATCGAAGTGATGATCACCTGTCAGGACCTTCGCCTTCATCCCCCTTGCCGTCGCCAGGACGATCGAGTCTGCCAGACCCCACTGATGCACCTCCTTCTTCCTGGTCACGTCAATCTTCGCCGCCTCGACGGCCCTCTCTTCATTCAGGGGTGCGACCACGCTTCTGTCCCGCATGAATCTTCGCCTTGTTTCAGCCATGGCTTCCCCTTCGGTCTTCAACGATTTGGCGTAGACCTCCGCGACGCAGATTGCTGGGGTGTACGCCTCTTCGGTTCTGCTGTCTATGACTCGCTTGGCCGCATTTCCTCTCGAGGAACCCATGAAGTATTCAAGCCAAGCGAAGGAGTCGATCACGTACTTCATCTGTGGTCACGGTGGTCTCGCAGGTCTCCCAAATCGGCCCTCTTCATGGTGCCGAACATGCTCTTCTCTTGAAAGAGCCGGTCCGACAGTATCTCGTTCACAGCCTCTGAAATGCCTCTTGGGCCGTACCTCTGTTTCAGTTTCGCGTACACGTCGTCTCTAAAGGTCACTGTTGTCTTTACCAAGATAAGACGTAGACATAGACGTAAACATATAAGTGTTGTTCCCGGTTCGCAGGTCCCTCGATGGGACGTAGGTGAAAATGTCCCCAGCGATGCTATGGTTCTGGAGTCGTTCCGGTATCGAAGCCCAGGCGTATTCTTTCCCTAGCTTCTCCGCCGCTTTCGTCCCGTAAACTGTCTCGAGAAGGGGCTAGCCCTCCCCCTGGTCAGCACCCTATTGCCGATCCTCTCTCGCAAGCTCCTTATCCTATAAGGATAAGCTTTTACGCATGCTTTCGCAGTTCCCCAATTGGCATGAACCGTCTTGGCGAACTCCTGGGCAGTGGTACCAGAGGGGGCGTAGTGGAAGCCTTGGCCCTGTCTGACAGGCCGATGACCGCCTACAGGGTCGCCCTGTCCTACAACCTGAACGTGGCCAAGGTCTACGCTGAGATGAAGAAGCTCAACAGCCTTGGGTTGGTGAAGACCTCCCGCGGGAGGGGCTTGGAGTATGCTCTTGCAGACGACGACCTGCGCCGCCTCGCCCTGAAGCTGGCCTCGAGAGTGCAGACCTACAGTTCTTGGAAGAGCGACGGTTCAAGGCGGGCGCGTTTCAGGATGGGCCTCGCTGCGATTCCCCCCTTCACGCTGGAGAAAGTCCCTCGGGGGGTGGAGCCCTGGCCAAGGAGGACGCCGGGGGAGCTAGAGAATCTAGCAAAGCTGGGCCGCAGGAAGTTCGACGGCAAGTACCGAAGGACGGGGGAGAGAACCTACGCTCGCATATGAAAGAGTGAAGCGAGTCGTCCTTGCCACAGAGGACCCCACCGAGAGGAAGCTAAGGTTCATGGCTCTCCTGACATCCAGCCTTCCGAAGCAGGGGCGACGACCGGTCTTGGCCGGAGGGTCCGCGGTCGAAGTGTACCTCGACGGCACCCTCAGAACAGGGGGCATGGACGTGGTGTACAATGTGAAGTCTCTCAGAGAGGCCCTGAAAGCGTGGCGCTTCTCCCTCGGAGGTGGTCTGCGGGCATGGGCCAACGAAGAGCTGGGCCTCGCCGTCGGCACGGTGGGGGACCGCCTGGAGGGATCCTACGAGCGGGTCATGACTGTCACCACAGATTACGGCCCCGCGACGGTCATCGGCATCGAAGACCTGATCGTCAAACGCCTCGGCTCCGCGAAGCACGGGGGGGCGCCGACCGACATGGACCATGCCTACCTCCTGGCGAAGTCCCAGGGCGATCGGATCGATTGGCCGTACCTCCAGGAAGAGGCCGAGGGGGCCCATGTCGGCGACTACCTTGCCAAGTTGAAGACCCTGCTCGCGAAGGGCACTGGATAGCCCGGTCCTACTTCAAACGCCCGCCGGCTGACTGTACTCTTTCCTCAACATCTCGGCGGCCTCGGTCATGGACCTCAGCTTCGCGAAGGCGACATCC